>JAQWCF010000066.1 GCA_028706105.1 Candidatus Margulisiibacteriota bacterium | reverse complement strand
TCGAAGCAGAACTTAAATAATGCATTGATATATTATGTTTGTTTGGAATTACTTATCAGCGCATTAAAAAACATGCAGAAATCGTACGAGGGGTGGGCATCGAAAAATTATAATGCATTTTTTGGGTTAGTTGTTTTTTGCGTAAAATAAAAATATACGTTATTAGATTCTATCATAATAATATTGACGTAATTCATGCTTTGGGGTATTATGTAGTTACGATGAAAGCCATTAATAGTAAACAAGCCTTTACCTTAATAGAAGTTTTAATATCACTATCTATCTTATTAGTTTTGTTCCCTTTGGTGAGTAATATTTTTTATTCCGAGATTAAGAAATATAACTCTTATTCTATAGAAAGTAGTGAAGTTGCACAGATAGAGTTTGCTGAAATGTACCTTAAAAAGATATCAACAACTGCCGATTATCTGAAAATTATAGGTAATACCTTAGAGATAAAAAGTAACAGTACGATTTATGAAGTTGGTGTTAAAAATAAGAAGCTTTACACGATGCAGACTGCTACAAGATATTTAACAACAGAGCCAATGTTAATAACTAACTATCAGTTTATTCAGGTAAATGAAAATTATTATCAGATAGAATTAATGACACAAACAAATAAAGAATACTTAATACAATTAGTTAGATATTAATTAAGGAATTTATTAGTTAGTTTAGTCAGAAAACAATATAAATCCTCTCTGTTAGGAGAGGGTGGCGATATTTTTGTATCTCAGAATATTTTGGTCTATTTCGCCGGGTGAGGTTTTAAAAGAGGAAATCCTAACTCTTCTCGTTTAGCTAAATATTCTGTGGCACATTTTTTAGCTAAATGTCTTATCTTTGTAATATAGTTAGTTCTTTCTGTAACACTTATTGCACCTCTGGCATCGAGTAAATTAAAAGTATGCGAACATTTTAGGCAATAATCATAAGCTGGTAAGATAAGTTTTGCTTCTATGCAACGGTAAGATTCTTGTTCGAATTTGTGAAACATGTCTGTGAGCATTTCAATATTTGAAATTTCAAAATTGTATGTACTTTGTTCTTGTTCATTCTGCAGATAAATATCGCCATATTTGATTTTGTCATTCCAATCAATATCATAGACAGAGTCTTTACCTTGAATAAACATAGTCAGTCTTTCCAAACCGTAAGTTATTTCTACTGATATAGGATCAAGCTCCAGTCCTCCTGTTATTTGGAAATAAGTGAATTGAGTAACTTCCATTCCATCCAGCCATACTTCCCAGCCTAATCCAGCTGCTCCTAATGTAGGAGATTCCCAGTTATCTTCCACAAAACGTAAGTCATGCTCAGTTAAATCTACGCCTATTGCTTCTAAGCTTTTTTTGTATAAATCTTGGACGTTAAGTGGTGAAGGCTTCAAAATAACTTGAAATTGAAAATAATGTTGCAATCTATTTGGATTTTCCCCATATCGTCCATCAGTTGGTCTCCGAGAAGGTTCAACGTAAGCAACATTATATGGTTCTGGGCCAAGAACTCTCAGAAAGGTAGCAGGATTCATTGTCCCCGCTCCTTTTTCTATATCATAAGGTTGTTGTAATATGCACCCTTGGTCAGCCCAAAATTTCTGTAAAGTTAAAATTATATTTTGAAAATTCATGTAGTTATTATACTGTTTATTTGTTCATTTACCAGCCCCTCTAAGCTCATTTCTGGTAAAGCTGGGCTTGTTTGTTTATTAAAAAACTCAATTTACAAGTAAACCAACAATTAATGAACTAATGAACCATTGAACATTGAACTATTTTAATAGACATACCAAAAGAGTGTGTTATAATTTATTTTGCTCTTTTAGCATGGTCATCATAGTAGATTTTTCTTATCTTTTATGATTTAATATACCAGTTCGTGAATTGAAGCATGTAAATTAATATAAAAAGACGGCTCTCCTCCCCTCTCCTTTTTAGGGGTGGGGGTGGGGGTGAGGTCGGGAGGAAACAGCAGATGAAATATGAGATTTTGGCACTACTTAAGCCGGAAAATACTGAAGAACAAGTAGATTTAGCAATAGAAAAAATGAAGAAAAACATAGAAGCAATAAATGGGAATTTTGTAGATGCTGAAAAGTGGGGAAAAAGAGAGACTCCTTATGCTTTTAAAAAATACAAAGGGCTTAACGAAGCATATTACGTGTTAATTAATTTTGAAAAAGAACAAGGCGAGCTTACCAAGCTCGACTATAATATTAAAATTGACGAAAACGTAGTTCGTCATATGATAACAAAAAAGGATTAATTTAGTTTTATGGCTCAGTTAAATAGAATAATATTGATTGGTACAATAATTGATGAGCCGGATTTAAAGGTTTCAACAGAAGGCAAAAGCATTGCTAAGTTTACAATTGAAACAGACCGAGCTTTTGGTGATAAAACTGATCGTATTTCTGTGGTAGCTTGGGAAAAGGTCGCTGATTCAGTAGGTAACTTAAGTAAAAATCAAATGGTACTTGTAGAAGGAAGGATTCAGCAAAGAAGTTTTGAGGATTCTGATAAGAATACAACCTGGGTAACTGAGGTGGTTGCTTCTTTTTTAAAAAGTTTTGATGGTGAAAAAGTAAGTGTTGTTAGTGGGAAAGACCAAGAAGTCACCGAAGACGATATTCCTTTTTAAAGGTATATCGGTATTTAAATTTGGTAGACAAATCCTCTCTTTTAGGCGATGCATTGAGCCTGTCGAAATGAGAGGGTAGCGGTAAAATAGCTGGTAAAAGAATATTTAAGGCTTACGCTGGGAGAGGTTATGTATAATAAAGTTTTTTTAATTGGCAATTTAACTAGAGATCCAGAAATGAGATACACAACCTCAGGTATTCCTGTTACTAGATTTACTGTTGCAGTGAATCGTGGGTATGGGGATAACAAACAGGTAGATTTTTTAAGAATTTCTACATGGAGGAAGTTAGCTGAGTTTTGTGGAGAATATTTAGCTAAGGGAAGATCTGTTGCAATAGAAGGTTCTTTGCAATTAAGTGAATATGAAAAAGATGGCAAGGATAGAGTGTTTGCTGAAGTAATGGCTGATCGAGTAGAAGTTTTAAATAAAAAAGATAGCCAAAATGATGATGAGACAGTAAAAACTAGTAGCGATGAGGATATACCTTTTTAGGTAAAGTTGTAGAGGAGGAATTATAGAAAATGGCAAAAAGAGTAGCAGAAAAGGTTTCAGCGTTTAAAAGAGTAAGAAAAAAGAAGTGTTCTGTCTGCGTAGCGCGTATTGAAGAAGTTGATTATAAAGACATTAATACTTTAAGAAAGAATATAACCGACAGAGGAAAGATAGCTTCTCGTAGGCTTACAGGCCTTTGTCCTAAGCATCAGAGAGCTGTTGCTGCAGCTATTAAGAAAGCAAGAGAAGCAAGTTTATTGCCTCATGTAATAGAATAAGGAGAAGATGAATGAGGATAATATTAACAGAAGATGATGTGAGATTAGGGGATAAAGGTAGTGTTGTTAACGTAAAAAAAGGTTATGGTGTTAATTTTTTGATACCTGGAAACAAAGCAGTAATTTATAATGCAGGCAATAAAGCTAAACTTGAAAACGAAATTGGTCAACAAGCTAAAAAAATTGCTAAAGAAAAACTAGAACATCAAACACAAGCCGATAAACTCAAGGGAGTAGAACTTAATTTTATTGCTAAAGCAGCCTTAACGGGACATATTTATGGTTCGATTACAAACCAAAATGTGGCAGAAAAAATTAAAGAAGTAACAGGATTAGATATTCCTAAAAAAAAGATAGCAATTAATACACATATTAAAACAGCTGGCAAATATACAGCAAATATCAAGTTGTTTACTGGCATTAATGCTACAGTATCTTTAGTTGTTACAATAGAAGAAGAGACAACATTAAAAAAATAAATTGTTAACTAAACTTAGTTTACCAACATCCCCAGGAGTATATTTAATGAAAGATGCTTCTGGGGATGTTTTGTATGTAGGCAAAGCAAAAAACTTAAGTAAACGAGTAAAAAGTTATTTCCAAAAGACTGATCATCATCCCAAAATAAAAGTAATGGTTAAAAAAATCGTCAACGTAGATTACGTTGTTGTTGCGAATGAAGTTGAAGCATTGATTTTAGAAAACAGATTTATAAAAGAATATTACCCAAGATACAATACTAGATTAAAAGACAGTAAAACTTATCCTTATCTCAAAATAGATTTGAGTGAAAAATTCCCTCGAGTTATTCAAACAAGACAGACCCAAAAAGATGGAGCCTTGTACTTTGGCCCTTATGTTCAGGGTAAATTTTTTAAGACTTTACAGGAATTAATAAAAGCTAATTTTGGGCTTAGAAGATGTAGGGTTTTAAGTAAAAAAGGACCTTGTTTATATTATCATTTAGGCTCATGCAAGGCACCTTGCGAGGGGAAAATATCTGAAGCAGAATACAATCAGCTGATAGGGGATGTTATTGCTTTATTAGAAGGCAGATATAAAGAATTGGTAGAAGTCATACAAGACAGGATGGTGCAGGCGAGCAATGAGTTAAGGTTTGAAGACGCCCAAGCAATTAAATATCAGTTGTCTGTTCTTGATGGTTTGTTTGTTTCTCAAAGGGTAGAACTCTTCAATTTAAGCAAGAACGTTGATATGTTTGTTTTTATTGAACATTTTAATACGGTTGTCTTTCAAGTATTTAGAATAAAGCAAGGGTATTTAGCCCAACAGTTTATTCATGAAGTTATCGTAGAAGAGGAAGATTCTCTAAGTACAGTTGTTAGCAAAGCCTTAGTTCAGTTTTATTCAATACATGATGATTTTCCTGATTATGTGTATTGGCAAGGTTCGGCAGTTACTAAAGAGATTGCGTGCTTTTTTCAAGAGAAGAAGGTAAAAATTTATTCAAAACCGTCAAAAAAATTAAATGATTTATATGAACTATTACAAAAAAATTCCTATTTTGCCACTAAGAGACAATTGGAAGTTAAGGCAGAGATAGATTATCCATTGCTTGCAGATGGATTAAAAGAATCATTGTTTTTAAATAAAAGACCATTAAGCGTTATTGGCTTAGATATTTCGCATTTAAGTGGCGAGAATATTGTTGCTTCCTGTGTTTATTTCCAAGAAGGTGTGCCACAAAAAGATCGTTATCGCAAATATAATATAAAGACAGTTTTGGATAATGATGATTTCGCGTCTATGTATGAGTTAGCCACAAGAGTATTTTTCAAGCTTGAAGAAGCCAGTAGACCTGACTTAGTGGTGGTTGATGGAGGCAAAGGTCAGTTAAGTTCAGTGCTTAAAGCTTTTGCTGATTTAGGAATAAACAACCAAGCTGTTTGTGCTTTAGCAAAAAAAGAAGAAATAATTTATTTGCCATTTAGAGATGAGGGGTTAAAATTAGAGGAAAGAAATCAGGGACTTAGGCTGCTTCAAATGGTAAGAGATGAAGCTCATCGGTTTGCAGTTAACTTCCAAAGAAGGAAAAGGAGTTTTATAAAATAGTGAAGATTATTCTACGATTACTTATTGTTTTGCTTTTTGGTTTAGCCTTTTGCGTTGATTACGATTCAAAGATTAAAGAGAAGAAGCAAGAGCTAGAAGGTATCTATGACGAAATTTCTAAGCAAAGAGTCATGATTAATGAGACAGATCGCAAGGCTAAACTTGTAGCTGATGAAATCGCTTCCATTGAAAATCTTTTAACTCAGCAGAATTTATTGTTAGTAAAAGTGGAAGGTCAGCAAAAGGCGATTGAAAAAGAAGTTGTTTGGCTGGAGAAAGAGTTAGGCACAGACAAAAATAGGTTTGATCAAGTGTTGGCAGAGCTTAATAATAAATATTTTTTTTATTACAAATTAAGTAATACTGACTTTATAGAACAGTTAGTAGAGCATAGCTCATTAACCGATCAGGTTAACATTTCTTATATGCTAGAGTTTTTGATTAGTATGGATGTAAATTTTTTAGGTGATATTAAAAAGAAAAGCGATAACCTCAAGTATAAAGGCTATAGGCTTGAGGCACAGATGGACATTCTTACTGAAAGACAAGAAGCGATCAATTCCTTGAAGAAGAATATTTCATCTAACAATAACAAAAAGAAGTCTCTCTATAATCAACTGCTTGCACAAAAACTTGCCTATGAAAAGAAAGCACAACGTTTACTGGAAGATTCGAAAAAAATTGAAGAGCTGGTAGTAAACTTACAAAAACAATCAAAGCTTGTTGCTCAGATTGGAGATGGGAAGTACATTTGGCCAGTTTTAGGACATATTACTTCTTTATTTGGGGATAGAATGCATCCAATCCTTAAAGTTAGGACGTTTCATACAGGTTTAGATATAGGCGCACCTAGCGGTCGTCCTGTGTTTGCTGTAGATGATGGGGTGGTTTTGTATTCTGGGCGATGGGGTAACTATGGAAATGTTGTTATTCTAGATCATGGAGATAATACAACTACCTTGTATGCTCATTTATCTAAGTATCTTGTAAAAAATAATGTTAAAGTTAAAAAGGGAAATGTTCTTGGTTTAGTCGGCTCTACTGGTTTAGCAACAGGGCCACATCTTCATTTTGAGGTTCGTAAGAGCGGAAAAGTTCAAGATCCATTACGATTTTTGCCTAAAAGATAATGAATAGTAATTGTCAAAAGTCGAAAATCTTTATAATATACCATTATGCGTAAATTGAGGGGAATTTTTCTCGCATTCATTTTTTTATCGGTAAGCATTACTTTAAATGCAAATAATATTTCTACTACAAACTGGAAATTACAAGTATTAAAGGTTTTTGATTTAATAGAAAACCAATATGTTGAAACTAATATTTCTAATGAACAACTGGTTCATGGCTCCATAGAGGGAATGATAAAGTCTTTAGATGATCCATATACAAGGTTTCTTAAGCCAGAGGGGTTTTCTGATTTAAAGACAAATCTTCAAGGTAATTTTTTTGGTATAGGAATTCATATTGGGTTGAAACAAGATAAATTAATGGTTATTTCGCCCATGGAGGGCACTCCAGCAGATAAAGCTGGATTAAAATCATTTGATGTTATTACTTCCATTAATGCAGAGTCCGCGTTTGGGATTTCTTTAGAAGAGGCTGTTTCAAAAATAAGAGGAGAAAAGGGTACTGCGGTTGTTTTAGGTATAAGTAGAGAAGGTATTACTGACAATTTTAGTGTCAAAATTACTAGAGACATAATTCAAATAAAAAGTATTAAAGAGATTAAAATGTTAACTGAAAAAATAGGTTATATCAGGCTAATGACATTTGAAAGCAAAGAAACTTATGGAGAATTGAAAGAGGCAATAAATAGTTTAAAGAAAACTGGTATGGATAAGCTGATTCTAGATGTTAGATACAATGGAGGAGGTTTACTACAAAATGCTTTAGATATTGCTGGAATATTTATTGGCAGCGAGATTGTTGTTCAGACAGTTGGCAGAAAAGGAGACACTAGGGCCTTAGTTTCTAATAGGGCTAATGTTCAGGCTTTTTCTGGTCCATTAGTGGTATTAGTTAATGGAGCTTCGGCTTCTGCCTCAGAGATTTTAGCCGGAGCTATTAGAGATCATGGTCGTGGAGTGGTTATGGGCACGCAGACTTTTGGAAAAGCTTCAGTTCAGGAAGTTATCCCGTTACAAGACAATTCAGCTATTTTGTTAACAACGGCTAAGTATTTAACGCCTAAAGGAACAAATATTAATAAAACAGGAATAACTCCTGATGTAGTAGTAGAAATACCTTCAGAAGATATAAAGCTAATGCAAGAAGGAGCATATGAGTATTCTTTAGAAAAGGACTTTCAGATTAATCAAGCCATCAAATATCTAAAGAAGAAATGATTGGTTCAAAAAAACTTCATTTTGTTTTATTTTTATTTTTTATAACCTTTACAGTAATTAATTTATTATTTTTTTTAACTAAATATATTCTCTTAGAAAAAGAAACAGAACAATATTTTCCTAAAGTAGAAACAGTAAAAACCCTTCCAGTGGATGGTTCAGAAACTAGTTTAAATACTCAAGCTTTAGACACAAAGCGGGATGTGGCAATTAGAGTGCAGAATAAACAAGACAACAATAAATTAAAACAAATTGCTATCGTTATAGATGATTTAGGCATAAGAACTGTTAGATATTATTTATTAGATTTGATGGAAAATAAAATTAATTTGGCAATTATGCCTGGAGAAGAACATTCTTTGGACTTAGTGAAATATTATAAAATGAAAAGAAACTGTGAACTATTAATGCACATGCCAATGGAGCCATTTGCAACGAAAGAGGATAAAGAAAGTGGACACTTCAAGACGATAGGATATAAGTATATTCTTACTTCTAGTGATAGCAAGAAGGACATTCGCTCAAAGCTGGATGAATCTTTTGATTCTTTGTTAGGAGCTGCTGCAATTTCAGGACTTAACAACCATATGGGTTCATACGTGACTTCATCAAGGAATATGGTTAATGAAATAGTCCGATGGTCCAAAAGAAACAAGCTGTATGTTCTGGATAGTTTAACTTCTCCGTCTTCTGTGTTTTATGAACAAGCCAGAAAATCTAGAGTTAAGGCTGCATATAATCAGGTTTATTTAGATAATATAGATGATTCAGATTATATTAAGAAACAGCTAGAACATGTTCAACAATTAGCTGACAAGGAAGGGCAAGTTATAGCGATTGGACATATTAACAAAAATTATACAATGGAAGTTTTGTTTGAATGGATGCCACTTGCAGTTGAACAAGGATATACTTTTGTTTTTGTATCTGAATTAGCTCAGTAATAATTAACCGGTTTTACTTACTTCGTTGGTGAAGTTATTTTTTATAATATCGTCTTTTCCAAATGTTGTGTTCTGCTTCTGTTTTAGAAAAGTGATGCGTTCCATCTTTGTTGGAGACAAAGAAATAATAGTTGTTTTTTTCTGGATTAAGAGCTGCCTCTATTGACGCTAAACCAGGACTACTAATAGGGGAAGGTGGTAGTCCAGCATTAATGTATGTATTGTAATCGCTTTGTATTCTGGTGTCTTCATATGAAAGATCTTTGACTTTTGGCAGACCTTCCAGAGCTCTTGCATAATGAACAGTGGTACAGGAGCCAAGTATCATTTTTTTATTCATTCTGTTTAAGAAAACACCTGCAATTGTTGCTCTTTCATTTGCAGTAATTGCTTCTCCTTCAATAATAGAAGCAAGCGAGATAATGTTATAAAAAGACATTGTTTTGTCTTTTCTTTTTGGTAATGTGTTGTTTTCCTTACTGATATTGTAGGCAGGCAGCACTTTGTTTTTAAAACGTTTTAGCATCACTTTGATTATTTCTTCTGTGGTCATGTCATAACCAAGAATATATGTGTCTGGGAATAAAAATCCTTCAAGTTGGTTAAGTTCTGGCTCGTTATATAGTTCGGGGATATTTTCAAGTAAATGTATAAACTTGCTTCTATCTGTAGCGAAATCATAGAATTCATCTTTTGGGAGTAACTCTTTTTTGACCAAAAGGTTATTTATTTGGAATAAATTAAATCCTTCAGGAATTGTGATTTTAGCAACTTGAATATTTTTTGGATTTTGTAATTGATTAATAATATTTAGGTAGCTTGTGTTTGAATTTATCTTAAATCTACCTGGTAGAAAGTTGTGTTCTTTATTAAACGTTTTGACTAAGAGTTTAAATTTAAGTTCATTTTTGATGAGACCTTCTTGTTTCAGGATTTGTGCAATGCTAGAAGCGGAGGCACCTTTTGGAATTTTTATATTGACTATGGAGCCAAAACTAAAGCTTAATATGAGTAAAAAGCACAGTACTCTTTTCATATAAATATTATAAATAGCATACACTTAATATACTAATCGGAATTATTTAGTAGGTGAAGTTTAATAAATTAATTATATTTTCTATAATTTTTGACACTGTTCAGTTATATAAAATACAATCAGCGTAGATTAAATATTTATAGGAAGTGTTTATTTTGGTTTTAATAAAGTATAGTTGTATTAGTTATTAAATTTGAAAAATAAAGGTGGCACATGGTAATTAAATCAAAAGAACAATCAGTGGATTCTACTAAAACATTGGGCACACTTAGTGGAGTTTTTACTCCGAATATTTTGACGATTCTTGGCGTTATTATGTATTTAAGGCTTGGCTGGGTTGTTGGTAATGCCGGTTTAATTAATACAGTATTAATCTTATTGGTAGCACAGAGCATAACTTTTTTAACTGGTTTGTCTTTATCATCGATTTGCACAAACATGAAAATAAAAGCTGGGGGTGCATATTATATTATTTCAAGAAGTCTTGGAATAGAGGTTGGTGGTGCGATTGGTTTGCCTTTATATCTTTCCCAAACCTTTGGTATTGGTATGTATATTGTTGGTTTTGCCGAAACATTAACTTTATTCGTTCCAGGTATCAACTTAAGTTACGTGGGCTTGGCTGCCTTAGCGGTATTGTCTTTAATGGCAATTATTAGCTCTAAGTTAGTTGAAAAAACACAGTATATTATTATGGGAATTATCGTACTATCTCTTATTTCATTTTTTTTAGGTGCAAAACCTGATATTTCTAACATTGTTTTATACCCTGAATATATACGAGGAAATGGGTTTTGGTTTTTGTTTGCTGTTTTTTTTCCTGCAGTAACTGGGATGGAAGCTGGCTTAAGCATGAGCGGAGACTTAAAAGATCCAGCTAAAAGTTTGCCGCAAGGAACGCTACTGGCAATCGCCACTGGGT
>JAQWCF010000065.1:8587-10779 GCA_028706105.1 Candidatus Margulisiibacteriota bacterium | reverse complement strand
TCCTTGGATGTCTTTAGTTTCGTACTTAAAGAAATCATCTGAGCATGTTTTTGCTTCAATGCTTCTATTAGTTAAGGCTAATGTCATTATTTTAAACACATCAGCATCTGCTGCAGAGGTCTTGTCATTTTTTATCCATCCTTGCAAAGTAGTTTCTTGTCCGTTGATAGTTAGATTGGGGAAATAATTCAAACCAGCAGTTATTATGTTATTGAGAAGTTCTTGTTGTTCAGTATTAAGAGGTGCGGTAGTAGCTTGGTGTGCTAATAAAAATCCTGCATACCATTGGCCTTCAGTATGGATGTTGCCTAGATATTCTGGGTGAACGTATCTGACGAGTTTACCGGTTACTAAAGGATCAATTGTGTTTGCTTCCACATAAAAAGGGGCAGAAGTATTTGCAAAATTGTCTCTATCGTTGTTTAGTAAATCATTTTTAATGGTAACAAGGCTCGAGAGTCCATTGTTGGTAGTAGGCAGTAAAGAATAGTCAATAATAGGATTTTCTGTAAGGTTGATGGAAGTAAGGCCTGTTAAATATTGTATTCCATCTAAGGTTTTGATTCCTAGATTATTTAGGTTAAGCGTTGTGATTGTAGCGAGCTGACCTTCAGTTAAAGAATCCTCATTAGTCAAGTTAAGGCTAGTCCTAATCGCTGTTTCTAGATTTGCGTCTGTTATTAGCGGTGACCTATCAATAGGGATGTATAATTTAAAGAAGCCGGTAGGTTCTGTTATATTAACTGGATATTTTTGGATTTTCCCATCTGCTAGTGTTCGAGTTGTTTCTATTGATTGCCAGCCAGATTGGTTTGTTAAGTTGGTTGATTTTTGAACTACAAGCTCATGTCCAGGATAGTTGGCCGTGTAGGTTAGTTCGAAATTAGGAGAACGTCCTATCGTTAGTGTATTGGTTCCGATTGGTGTCATTATGCATCCTTTTCAATTTGTATTGTTAATATATCGAAAAGGTTTATGAATATTCCCTATAAAATTTAGTAATGAAATTTGGGTTCTATTTTAAGTTTTAGATTGAGCTCTGGGTAAAGCTTTTTGAATTGTTCATAAAAATCTTTCTTTAGTGCAATTATTTCTTCGCTGGTTGTTTTTTTTTCTGGAACCAAATCAACTAAAATGTTTTTTTTGCCAACTAAACGTAAATCGTGAAAGCTCTCAATCCTATTATCTTCTTTTACAATTAAGGCAATTTTCTTTGGTAATTGTTCGTATTTCCCAAAATTAGTAGTAACGGGGTCTGGGTGTATGGTGACAGAAGTGAATCCAAGGCTTTTTACCAAGGCTTCTTCAACATTTTCAGAGATTGTATGCACAGACATGCTGTCTGTTGTTGCATCGATTTCTATGTGCAGACAACATGCTTTTGTGTGACCATAGGAGTGAATAACAACATCGTGAGCATTTATTACATCAGAGTGTTCCAAGGCTATTTTTTTTATTTTGTGAATAAGCGAGTTATCTGTAGCCTCTCCTATTAGAGGGTTTATAGAATCTTTAGCAACTTCTATGCCTGTGTAAAAAATAAAGACAGATACAATCAGCCCAGCCCAACCATCGACACCTGTTATGCCAAAGTATTGTAAGCAAAAAGCTAGTAAAACAATAATAGAAGAAAGTGCGTCTGTTCTGTGGTGCCAGGCATCTGCTTTTAATGTTTTGGATGAAATATAATCACCTAATCCATAGGAAAATTGTGCAGATAATTCTTTTAGAAGTATGGTTACTATAATTAATAAAATAATAAGAGGAGTTGCAATGAAGTCTTCAGGGTGTAGTATTTTTATAATAGACTCTTTAATAAACTCAAATCCAACTACCATTAAAAGTACGGCTACAATAAAGCCTCCTAGGTATTCTGCTTTCCCATGGCCAAAAGGGTGTTCTTCATCTGCTGGTTTAGCGCTCCACAAGAAAGATGCCCAAACAAAAGCAGAACTAATAATGTCTGAAAGCGTATGCATAGCATCAGATATCATAGAAAAGCTACCGCTAATAATTCCGATAGTTAATTTGAGGATAAATAAAAGAATATTAATGAAGGTGCTGGAGTATACTTCAAGGTCTGCTACTTTTTTTCTTAAGATAGGGTCATTTTGATTTGCATTTTTTTTAAAGAATAAAGATACAAGGTATTTTGAGAACATAAAGATATTATAGCAGAAACATAATAAAAA
>JAQWCF010000065.1:0-8487 GCA_028706105.1 Candidatus Margulisiibacteriota bacterium | reverse complement strand
ACGCCTTTTCTGGTGTTGATGGATTCCTGAATGGCAACTTCGTCAGGAGTGCCCTTTTTAAGAAATCCTCCAGCTCCAACGTATAAGCCTTCAGTATTTTCTCTAACAACAACAAAGTCGATATCCTTAGGTCCTTTGTTTTTGATAGGAGTTTCTACTCCTTCGTATAGTTTAACTGGACGAAGATTAATGTATTGGTCGAGAGCAAATCTAAGTTTAAGAAGAATGCCTTTTTCAAGAATCCCAGGTTGAACTTCTGGATGACCAATGGCTCCTAAAAAGATTGCTTTGAATTTTCTAAGTTCATTTATTTCTGATTCTTCCAGAATTTTGCCAGTCTTTAAGTATCTTTCTCCACCAAAATCAAATTGAGTATAATTTAATTTGAACCCAAACTTTTCGGAGGAAGTATTTAATATTTTAATCCCTTCTGCTACTACTTCTGGTCCTGTTCCGTCTCCGGGAATTATTGCTATATCATAAGTTTTCATATTTTTACCTCCTAATTCTTTGCGAATAAATAATAGTTTAAAATATAAGTAATATCAAGCTTAGGTTATTACTTTTTGTTAAATTTTTGTCTTAATTTATTAATGTTACTTTTTGGGTCATCTTTTCGTAATGCCTTTTCTAAAGCAGGATTATGTTTTATTTGTTCATATTGTGCATTTGAATTATCTTTATTTTGGTTGTTTCGTGCTACTTTACCTTTGTTTAATGTAGAGGATAGTAAGGTTGAATCTATATCAACGACTTCATCGTCTTCAAAGTCATAATGATTTTTTTTCTGTTGGTTATCTTCATTGTCTTGTTGTTTTTTCTTTTCCTCATAATTTTTAAAGGCACTTTCTGGGTCATTGGTTTTGTTTTTCTTTTGAGGGTTCAAAAATTCTTCATTAAATTCTTCAGCTGCGGAGTCAATATACAGTTTGTCTTCTAAGTAGTCATTAGTTTGTAAGTTAGGGTTGGAGTCCTCTTGAAAATTTAGATTTTTTCCAAAGTCTTTTTTTTGAGTATTCATTACTGCTGCGTCATCTAAATTTCTACTGTAAGAAGAACCACTGGTATTCGTATTTTTTTGAAGATTTATTAGTAGTTCTTTTTGTTGTACTTTTTGCATTCTTTCTTGTTCTTGGAAGGAAAGTAAGACTGTTTTTTCTTGGACAATATTTTGAGAGGGCTTATATTCTACGTCTTGTTGCATTTCATCGGACAATTCATTGTCTAAGGTTGGATTAAAACTAGTATTGATGCTTGAGGTTTTAGTCGATGTTGAGGGATTAGTAACACCATAAAAAGAATCATTCTCGGTTTGCGAGGAGTCTAAAGGAATATTGGCATTGATATTAGCTAAGTCCATCAGTTTTCCTTGGGTTGAGTTAGGGATGTTATTTTTTCTATTAAATCTTGTCTTTGGTTTGTTTCTAGAAACTCTAAAACAGTAGTTGCTTTCTCTAAGTCAAAACTTTTGTTGAGATACGGAATCATTTGTTCACATTTTTTAATCGCTTCATCTTTTAGTCCATTTTTTATATAGAACTCGGCGAGTACTTTATACGGAAGAGGAGAATATGGATTTTTGAGTACAAGTGTCTTGAAGTGGCTTTCGGCTTCTCTTACAACTTCGTTTTCTTCAATAGCTCGAGTTTTTCTGACTTGTTTATTTTCTACAGATATTTGAATGTCGGCAGTATCAACTTTTTTTTGTTTTTTGGTTGGTTTTCCAAAATAAACTACTGCTCCAAGTATTATCAGTAGCAGTATTGCATAAAGCGAAAATACTAACATGTTTAGGAAACTCCTTTTATGTTAATTAACAAAACTACAATAATTATAATTATATAGTTATTTTTTAACAAAAGCATCATTTTGAAGAAGTTCGGCTTTTTCTTTGGGGCTGATAGCACCAGCAGAAATGATTAGCTTTAAGCCGTCTTCAATAGGAATGTCGAGAATTTCTACTTCATCTTTAGGTAGTAGCACGAAGAAACCAGAAGTTGGGTTAGGCGTGGTGGGAACGAACACAGAGGTCATGTTTTTATGAATGGTGCCTGTTTTTGTTTTCATTGTTGGGAAATTTTTCTGTGTGATAAACCCAATAGTGTAAATCCCTTTGCTGGGATATTGGATAATCGCCACACTTTGGAAAGATTTTGAGTTAGACCTGACGGCTGAGATAATTGATTTAATTGTTGTGTACACAGCATTAATAACAGGGATAGTTTCTATGTAGTTTTCAATTGTTTTGGAGATAGTTCTCATGAAAGCTAGTTTGGCAAAATATCCTAAAGAAGCTAGGAAGGCGATTGCTATTATAAATCCCAGTATTAGCTCATAGAAAGGGTCCATTCTGCCATCTGCAAACAAGTTGTTGATAATTTTACCAAAAGGAGTGCCTATTATTCTGATTATTATGGACAGAATCCAAATAGTTGCAATAGAGGGTAAGGCAACAAAGAAACCTGTTAATAGATTTTTTTGAAAACGGTTAACGGATTCTTTGCTAGATAAATCTTGGATGAGTCTAATTAATAAAGGTTTTTTGTTCATATAGTGCGCCTTTGTCTTATTTGTGAATATAATTATATATCGTTTGGATAGTTTCCTCTATGTTTAATTTAGAATTATCAATGAGGATAGCATCCTCTGCTTTTTTTAGTGGTGATAATTCTCTTGTTTCATCCATTTCGTCTCTTTGAATTATTTCAGACAAGATAGTTTTTAGTTCAATTTTTTCCTTTGGGTGTGTTTTGCAGAATTCGTCGTATCTTCTTTTTGCTCGTACTTCAGTCGAGGCTGTTAGAAAGAATTTATAGTTAGCATCTGGGAAAACAGCGGTTCCAATATCTCTTCCGTCCATTACGATAGATTCGTGTTTTGCAGTATTTCGTAGTATTTCTAGTGTAAATTCTCGCACGTAGGCTAAGGCGGAATACTTGGAAACGTTCTTTTCAGTTTCAGGAAGAGAAAGATATTGGCTGTAATCAGTATGATTTATAAAAATTTTTCCGTATTTCGTGCGAACGTTGTAATGTTTAAGGAAAAATTTAATTTTTTCGTTGTCAGCGACGATGTTATTAGTTAAACAAACGTAGGTAATTGCTCTATAGACTGAACCAGAGCTTAAGTAAGTTATAGATAGTTTTTCTGCCAATTTTTTGGCGACAGTACTTTTGCCAGAAGCAGCGGGGCCGTCTACGGCGATAATAGATTTAACAGACATGCAGATAAGGTACTTCTTTTTGGCAATAAGGGCAAGTATTTGATGATTGCATTTCAGTAACCTCAAAGCGGTTTCTGGCGATGATGGTTTGTTGGCAGTTTGGGCAATGCGTGTTTTGTTCAAACCTAGTATAAACATAATTAAGCGGAAAAGACTTCTTGCTGGAGTCAAGTTTATTTAAGAAAGTAGAGCTAAGTGGCTGTTTGTTGCTGTATTCGAATGTTGGATAAAAAGATGTTATGTGCCAAGGGATGTTTGGCGATACAGAGTTTATCCATTTTGCTGTTTCTGTTAGTTCGTCTAGGTTGTCGTTAATATCGGCGACAAGGTTGCTGACGAGCTCAATGTGCTTACCACTTTGGTAGCAAAGGATAATGTTGGCTTTAATAATCTTCAAGGCTTTAGCCGTTGTCAGTGTTTGGTAGTTTTTCTCATTGAAGGCTTTGATGTCTATACTTAAAGCGTCAACAAAGGGTAGAACGGCTTTTAAGGGACCTTGGTTAATGTAGAGGTTGGTTACTAGTACGGTTTTTATTCCAGCCTCTTGGAGTTTGGGAAGATATTCTAGTAGAGTTTCTATTTGGATGAGAGGTTCGTTGTAGGTAAAAGCAACTAATTTTAAGTTATTGTTTCTAGCTTTATCAATAATTTCTTCAACTTTTATTTCAGACAGTACAGGCCTATTTGTTGTTCGATGTGGCTGTGAGATTTCCCAGTTTTGGCAGTGATGACAGTGGAAGTTGCATCCCATAGAACCAAGCGACAATATTTTTTGGTTAGGATAAAAATGGTAGAGTGGCTTTTTTTCTATGGGGTCAATGCCAAGAGAGCAAAACTTGCCGTAGGTTAATGCTCTGAGCTCATTGTTAATATTGGTTCTAATTTGGCACGAACCTGTTTGTCCATCATGCAGAGAGCATTCTCGTGGGCATAATTTACAAATGATTTTATTATTTTGTTTTTCAAAATATTGGGCGAGTGTCATAATTGTCTACATTATATAGTATAATTAATGATTGGGAGTATTTAATGCAACAAAAAGAGTTAAACATTAGCTGGGATGAATTCCAGAGTTATGCAAACAAGATAGTTTCTGAGATTAAGAAAAGCAATAAAACTTACGATGTTATTGTTGGCGTTGCTAGAGGTGGTTTGTTTTTGGCTGGCTACTTGTCTTATCATTTAGGCGTGAAGGAAGTTAATATTGTAAATGTTCAATCTTATGATGATAGGAAGATAGTTGATCCTAGAGTGTTAGATTTGCCTAAGAAAATCCTTGGTGATAACATTCTCTTGGTTGATGATATTTTAGACTCTGGTACAACGTTTAAGATAATCGCGGAATGGATGGGGCACACTAATAAACAGTATGATAGGGCTGTATTGGTTGACAAAGGTAAGAGCTCCTTGAAGGCCGAATTCGTGGGTATTAATGTAGATGCGGATTGTTGGGTTATTTACCCTTGGGAGAAATGAGTAGGGCTTGGAAAGTTATCCACAGCCTATCAACAGCTTATGACTGACCCGCGAGTTTCTGTGATTATTCCAGTATTTAATAGGCCGATGATGCTAAGAGAGGCGGTAGACTCCGTACTGGCTCAGAAGTTCAATGATTTTGAGCTTATTCTTGTTGATGATGGTTCACAAGAAAAAACAAAGAAAATATTACGTCAATATAGTGAAAGTTATCCACAGAAAATCAAAGTATTTTTTTGTGAACATAGGGGTGTTTCTGCTGCAAGAAATGCAGGAATTGCTAAGGCTAGAGGTGATTTTTTAGCCTTTTTAGATAGTGATGACCTGTGGATAAGTTCTAAGTTAGAAAAACAACTTCAGTTTATGGACCAAAAAGGAGCAGCTGTTTGTCAAACCCAAGAGAGATGGGTTCGGAACGGAAAAAATGTTAATCCAATGAAAAAGCATACAAAAAGAAGTGGCAAGATATTTTTTGATTGCTTGCCTTTATGTATTGTTTCTCCCTCTGCAGTAATGATAAAAAAGGATGTTTTCGATAAGGTTGGGTTGTTTGATGAGAAACTATTGGCTTGTGAGGATTATGACCTTTGGCTAAGAATATCGTTGCTTTATCCAATATATACTATGCCTGAGAAGCTAATAACCAAAAAAGGTGGTCATAGTGACCAATTATCTAGTAAATATTGGGGTATGGATAGGTTTCGTATATATTCTATGGTCAATTTGCTTAAAAGTGGCGCTTCTCTTGATGATAGAAAGAAAGCAGGGCTGTTTTATTACATTTCCGAAAAAGCAAAAGTTATAGCCATTGGAGCAAAGAAAAGATGGAAATTATTTTCTTGGTTTAAGTATTGGATGATTAGTGACTATTATAAAAAAGAATGGGAATTACTTTAGAACCTAAAGTGAACAAAAATTCTGCCAAAGTTTTTATCGTCCTTTTCAACTCTGTGATAAAGTTTTTTTATTTCAGGTTGGTTTAGAAATCTAAGAACAGATTTTTTTAGTTGCCCGCTTCCTTTACCTGGGATGATTTCTACAAGATTAATTTTTTTGGAAACAGCTTCATCAATAATTCGTTGTAATTCTTTATCAATCATTCTTCCTTTATTAAATATTTCGTGTAAATCTAGCTTCAGTTTTGCCATATTTTTATTTTAACATGATATAATTCCAAAGATGAAAAAAAATGATCGGTCTGCAACTTTTTTGGGAGTTTTTGCTTTTTGGATAATCTTTTTATTGTTTATTCGGTTAACAGGATTTCTCTTAATGTTTTTTATTAGCTTAATGCCAGTGTTGATCATTGTCTTTATGGCCATGAATTTGTATTGGATTATTAAACGTAATGCAATTGTTAAAAAATATATTAAAGGTCACTCGGAAGCTCATAATAAGTTTTTTATTTTATTGCTTGTTTGTTCTGCCAAGGTTCTTGCTGCTGATGGGAAGATTGATAAAGCAGAAATACAAATGGTTAAGAATTTTTTTACTATGAACTTTGGGTTCAGAGGAAAGTCTTTGCTTTGGGCTGAAGAAACTTTGATGGCTGAATTAAAGTATAATAGGCCTGTTTCTGTCTTGGCAGTTGAGATGAATAGAGCTCTTGATTATCCAACTAAGCTTGCTTTAATGGATTTCATGTTCCGTTTGGCTGGTTCCGACTCTGCAATAAACGAGCAAGAAAAAAGAGTTTTAGATGAATTTATTAGCTTTATTGGAATAAACCCTAACGACCAAGCTTTCTTGCGTGCGAGATATTATTCTGGCTCTTCCAGATATTCCTCTGGGTTTTCATCTAATAGAACAGGTGGCAAGGGCAGAGAACATTATTTGCGGATACTTGGATTAGCCGAAGGTGTAACTCAAACGGATATTAAATCAGCACATAGACAACTAACTAAAAAATTTCACCCTGATGTGGTTGCTCATTTAGGTAATGATGTGCGAATTGCTAGTGAAAAACGGATGAAAGAAATTCAAGAGGCTTATGAATATTTAAAAGATGCATAGCATTTATTAAATTGATGTTGTAAAATAAGTTTTGTTATTTTAAAAAAGGAGAGGGTGTTTATGAAAAAAATTGCAGTTTTATTTACGTTACTAGTTTCATTGTTTTTTTTCGCGTTTAGTTTTGGATTAACAGACAAAGTTATTTTAAGGGTAGGAGACAGTACATTAACTCAGTCACAGTTGGATGAGAAAATAGCCGCATTACCACAACAATATCAAGAGTATTACAGTTCTATAGATGGAAAAAAAATACTTATAGATAGTATCAAAAAAGAATATTTAGTTTATGAAATGTCTAATAAAGCTAAATACGATACAAATAAAGAAGTTTTGGCTCAAATTGAAAACATTAAAAAGCAAGTTATGGTAGCACAATATTTGAAAGATAATATAGAAAGCAAGATTAAGGTTTCAGCCAAAGATGCCAAAAAATATTATGACGAAAATAAAGATATGTTTAAAAAAGATGATCAAATTAAAGCTAGACATATCTTAGTAGCAACAGAAAAAGAAGCTAAGGATATAATTGCTAAATTAAATAAAGGTGAGTCATTCCAAGCGCTTGCTAGAGAATTTTCTATGGATCCAGGAAGCAAGGTTAATGGTGGAGACTTAGGTTGGTTTGCGAAGGGTCAAATGGTAAAACCTTTTGAAACAGCTGCCTTTGCACTAAAAAAAGGCGAGTATACAAAGCAAGAAGTTCAGACCCAATACGGTTATCATGTAATTTTTGTTGAAGACAAGAAAGATGCTGAGCAGTTAGCTTATAAAGATGTTTCTACAGAGATAGAAAATTATCTTAAACAAAATTCTCAAAAAGAAGCCTTAGATGCTTTATTAAAGGATGCAGCAGCTTCAGTAAAAGTTGAAGATTTTTCAGAACAATTGTTTCTAAAGAAATAAGAGAAACCCTTTCGTCAGGCTTTGCCTGTCACCTTCCCAATTTGGGAAGGCATTGGCTCCCCGAAGCGGGGAGCTCTGGCTCGCAGAGTCTGAGGGGAATTTTACATGATACAAACCAAAGCACACGCAAAAATTAATCTCCTATTAGATATACTTGGAACAAAGGGTAACTTGCATGAGATGTGCATGATAATGCAGACTGTTTCTTTATGTGATGAATTATCGTTTGAAAAAATAGATACTCAAGAAATAATCATCTATTCTAATAATTGTAGTTTGCAAAAAGACAATATTATTGCAAAAGCTTATTCCGTTATTCAAGAAAGATTTCCTCAGAAGGTTACACATGGGTTTAATGTAAAGTTAATGAAGAATATACCTATGGGTGCTGGATTGGCAGGAGGTAGCGCTGATGCTGCTGCGGCTGTTAAGGTATTTTTGAAAGAGTTGGGAATAAGTCCTTCAAAAGAAGAGTTGCTTTCTTTGTTGCTTAGCATAGGCTCCGATGTGTCTTTCTGTTATTTTGGTGGCACGAAACTTGTTACTAGTAGGGGTGAACAATTACAGGAGATAGAAGTTGAGCTTCCCAAATATTTTTTGCTAGTTAATCCAGATATTCAAATATCAACAAAGGAAGCTTTTGCTGACTGGGACAAATTTGCACTTGAACGTGATTATAAACCTAGATTTACTGGCAAGCTAATAGAAGGCTGGGAGTATTACAATGCTTTTGAGTTGTCAGTGTTTTCAAAATATCCAGTTATTAAAGAAATAAAAGAAACTTTATTATCGTTAGACGCGACTTTTGCTTTAATGACAGGGTCTGGTTCGACTGTTGTGGCTGGGTTTAATGATGAAGAGTTGATTGAGAA
>JAQWCF010000064.1 GCA_028706105.1 Candidatus Margulisiibacteriota bacterium | reverse complement strand
TGGATAATACTGACTTTTATTACGCAGCTACGTTTACTGACCTTGGCGTCAGACACCAGTTTAGTTTTAGCATAGGGATATAGCCCTCCCTCTAACTCCCCGACAGGCTCAGCACAAGTCTCAAGAGGGAGAATAATATTATAATCTCCTCTTGAGATGTCGAGACTGCGAGACAGAGGAGTGTCTCTACATAAAAAATCCCCATCTCCGAAAGAAGATGGGGACTATAATTCACTTTATTCATTTCGTTCTCTACCTTTAGGGGGAGAGGCGAGCTAGTCTACGAAAAGGATTTTCTTTAGAATGTCCATTTCTTCTAGTGCTTTTCCTGTTCCATAGGCAACGCAAGAAATAGGGTCATCTGCTACATTAACTTTAATGTAAATTTCTCTTTCAATAAACTTATCTAATCCTCTTAGTAAAGCACCGCCACCAGCAAGGGTAACGCCTTTTTCCATAATATCTGAAGATAGTTCTGGAGGAGTTTGTTCTAAAATACTTCTTATTGCATTAAGAATAGTATTAACTGTTTCACTGAGAGCTTCTCTTATTTCTACTGTTGTTAAGGTAAAGTTTTTTGGAAGTCCATTGACAAGGTCTCTTCCAATTACTTCTATGGACTCTTCTTCAAAGCCATCTGTTGGAGCTGCACTACCAATTTTAAATTTAATTTCTTCCGCAGTTCTTTCACCAATTAGAATTCTATAATTATCTCTGCAATGATCAATAATAGCTTGATCCATTTCATTGCCAGCTACTCTTACTGATTTCGCCACAACAATACCACCTAAGGACGTAACAGCAACTTCTGTTGTGCCTCCGCCTATATCAACAATCATGCTTCCAGTTGGTTCGGAAACAGGAAGCCCAGCTCCGATAGCAGAAGCCATTGGCTCTTCTATTAGATAGGCTTCTCTAGCACCTGCGTGCATAATTGCATCTAAGACTGCTCTTTTTTCAACACCAGTAATACCAGAAGGAACACCAACTATAATTCTTGGTTTTATAAATCGTCTTCTGTTGTGAACTTTTTCAATGAAATATCTAAGCATTGTTTCTGTTACTTCAAAGTTAGAGATAACACCATCTTCTAATGGACGAACTGCCACTATGTTGCCCGAAGTTCTTCCCACCATTTGTTTGGCTTCATTCCCAACTGCTAACGTTTCACCTGTCTTGGAATCAATTGCAACTACTGAAGGTTCTCTAACTACAATTCCTTCACCTTTAACGTATACTAATGTATTAGCCGTACCAAGGTCGATCCCCATGTCATGCGATATCCTTTTAAATAGAAAATTCATTAAACCCATTAAAAACTCCTCTTTTTATACTAAATTCTTAACAACAGCTAAGATAGTTTTAATTATCAATTCTTTTAAAACCTCTGTCAATATGTATTAGTTCATTAGTTAAATAGTTCAATGGTTCAGTGGTTCACTAGTTTATTGTTTTATGAGTATAATATGAGGGCAATGAAAAAACATTATGCCATAATCATCTCAGGTCCTTCTGGTGTAGGAAAAGGTACTATCATCAGAATGATCAAGGAAAAACACCAAATTCCTGTTAGTGTTTCGCATACAACACGAAAGTTTCGGGAGGGGGAAAAAGAAGGGATTGATTATTTCTTTGTTACAAAAGATAAGTTTTTTGAGCTAGTTGATGCAGGAAACTTTATCGAATGGGAAAAAGTTCATGATAATTATTATGGCACGCATGCAATAAACATAGAAACTATTGAACACACAAATCTATTGTTTGAGGTAGATGTTAAAGGTGCTTTGCGTCTAATGCAAAGAATCAAGGATGTAGGGAGTAATTATATTAGCGTTTTTTTGGACGCCCCATCTACAGATGATTTAATCAATAGGCTCAAGTTTAGAGGTTCGGAAACAGAAGAAAGCATCCAACTTAGAATGCAAACAGCAAAAAAAGAATTTTCACAAAAGAAACATTTTGACTATGTTGTAGTAAATGATACAATAAGTTCTGCGTTTTTGAAGATAGAAGAGATACTTAAGCACAAAGGAGTTTTACAAGATGAAGCCTAAATACGATAAATTTTTAATGTCATACGCTGTTTCTAGGAGAGCGAAAGAGATGTTAGATGAGGGAATATACTACTTTCCTAAAGAAGAACGGAATAAAAATGAAATTCTTGAAGCAATAAGAGAAATTAATGAGGGAGTTATTACTATAGAGGTTAATAAAACTGAAGCTCCTACAATAAAAGAGGAAGAAGATACTCTAGCACTTCTTTATTCCACAATCAAAAAACAAAAAATTGAAGAAAAAGAAGAACTTAACGATGGACTTGAAGAATTGCTCGACATCGAAGAAGGTGAAGTAAAAACTGTTGATCCAGAAGATAAACCAATTTCTTTGTGGGAAGAAGTAGAAGAAGTTGAGGCAACAGAAGAAGAAGTTGAAATAGATCCTGATGAACTTTTAGTTGATGATGTTGATGCTGAGCCTATAGAAGAAGTAGTTACAGAAGAAAAACAATAAACGAGATGTTTGCTGAGGTAATTTTCCCTCAACAAAAGATTATTAAAACTCTCACTTATCTAGTACCAGAAGGGCTTAGAAATAAGCTTAGGATTGGTCAAGCAGTAGACGTCCCTTTGAGGAATTCTTTAAGGGTTGGCTATGTTGTTAAGATTAAAGACAAACTTGCCTCTAATTACGATTATCAAATAAAAGAAATAAGTGACATAAAAGCTGAAGGTTCTTTTTTTGATGAAAAAACTTTGGAGCTTATGGAATGGATGGCTTCTTATTATGTCCTTCCTTTGTATAAAATTCTTCCTTCTGTTCTTCCCCTTGGGTTAGGACGCACCAAAAAAATGGGTAAATTTTTTGATTTACCAGACGATTTAGGGAAAACAATTAACAAAAGCACTGTGCTGAATGTCACTCAGAAAAAGATATTTAATGAAATAATCAGCTCCAAAAAGTTTTATCATTTAATCCACGGGGTTACTGGTAGTGGCAAAACACAGATATACGCACACTTGCTCAATCACTATACAAGCCAAGGGCTGAGTTGTATTTTGTTAATTCCAGAAATCGGATTATCTTATCAGCTGTATAAGGAAATTAAGGAAAGCACAGAATCTAATGTTTTCTTGCTTCATTCTGGTTTAACCATTAAGGAAAGACGAGAAACTTGGACCAAGATTTTCCATACTTCGCCGGCAATTGTTGTTGGTACCAGGTCAGCTGTCTTCGCTCCTGTCAAAAATCTTGGTTGTATCATCATAGATGAGGAGCAGGACCAATCGTATAAACAAGAACAGACTCCACGTTATAATGCAAAAGCCATTGCCTTTAAACGAGCGTTATTGCATAAAGCAAAACTAATCTTAGGTTCTGCTACACCTTCAGTTAATACAATGTTTCAAGCAAAAGAGAGTTACACGGTTCATAATCTAAATTCAAGGTATAACCAAGTTAAAATGCCTATAATTAAAGTTATCGATCTAAAGGATAGTCTTGGTAAGAAAGTAACTATGTTGTCCAAGGAACTGCAAGCTGCGATCCATGCTACCTTACAAAACAAAGAACAAGTGCTCGTTCTGTATAACCAACGGGGTGTTTCTAAGTTTATTCGTTGCGAGGATTGTGGTGAAATTGTTCTCTGTCCTAGTTGTAGTATTAGTTTGACTCTTCATCAGAATAAAAAAATGAAATGTCATTATTGTGGTCATACTGAGGAGATGGTAACTTCTTGTCAGAAGTGTGGCTCAGCTAATATTAAAAAGATAGGGAAAGGCATTCAGACACTTGAGAAAGAACTTAAAAACACCTTTGGATATGCGAATATTAGAAGGTTGGATAGTGATATTAGCTCTGACAGTGGATATCTTGAGGAAACACTGAGAGCAGTTAGGGAACAAGAGATAGATATTCTTGTGGGCACTCAAATGATCGCCAAAGGTCACCATTTTCCCAATGTCACAATGGTAGCTGTAGTCGACGCAGATACCAGCTTATTTATTCCTGATATTTATTCCAATGAACGAACTTTTGATCTTCTTGTACAAGTTATTGGTAGGGCAGGAAGAGAGCAAAAACAGGGACAAGTGTATATCCAAACTTTTCATCCTGAACATTATGCCATCAAGAACGCAGTTTCACAGAATTATTTTGATTTCTATCGCAAAGAATTAGAACAACGAGAAAGCTTCCATTTGCCACCTTATTACAGGATAATTCGGCTATATGTGGAAAATCCTTCTGAACAGAAAGCGGAAGAGGATATTCTTTTAATTTTCGATAAACTGCAAGAATTAAGTAAAGAAATTGAGACTACTGACCCGTTTCCTGCCATGATCTATAAATTAAGGGACAGATTTCGCTGGAATATAATGATTAAATATCCTAATGAATATGATTCTGCTGTGCTGAAGAAAAAGTTGTATGAAATTTACTTTAACAAGCAAATTGCCTCAAGAGTCTATGTAGACATAGACCCGATTTCTTATCTGTAAGATTAATGTGTTCCGTAAGAATCAAACACTACTACTTCTTGGTTTTCAATTTTTTCTAAGTGTCCGTAAATTCTCCGGTCGGCTTTCATAACTTTTATTTCGTATTCTTTACCCTCGCCTTTTTTTTCTTTCATATATTTCATGCCATCAGTATCTTTTGGCCCTACTAGTCCATTCTTCATTGCTTTAAGAAATTTTTCTGTAAGGTTTTCGTGAACATCTTTTAGGATTTTTTTGGCAAACATAAAATTAATCTTAATGCCTTGCTTATTGCTGGCAAAATATGCTGTGCCTTCTTCGATTTTTTCCCAATCATCAACTCCGCCAATGTTTAGATAGCCATTTTCTCTTTGTGAGTGCAGGTCTAGTTCTTCAATACTTTCTTCTTCTATCTCTGACGGATGGTTTATTTTTAGCGACAATCTTTTAATTAATCTTTCAGCCTGGTCTAGTTGTGAATCAAATAAACTGCTGTTTATTCGCATTAGTTCTTTATCTATTCGTTCTAAATTGGTTTTCTCTTGATTAATGGTTGTCTGCATAGATTTTACTAATGTATTTAGTGAAAAGAATTGGCTTTTTAGTTCTTGTAACGCTTTTTCAACTTCTTTAATGTCTTGCTGAGTTTTATTTGTTTCGTCTAATTTATTGTTATAAACGTCAATAAGCTCTTTTATTTTTATAAGTGATTGTGGTAATGCTTGGTTATATCTTTCTGTTGCTTGCTTTAATACAATTTTCCCATATTGTTCTAAAACAGGTATTAATATTTTATAAAAGTTTTTTATGATATCCGTTGTGTAAGGTTCTGCTTTGTTTGCTATCGCTAATTTTTCTTCTATTTCAGGATCAATGATTTTTTTAGATGCGAACATTGCATTAACTTCAGCTAATTTATTCTTTTGCTTTATTTCTTCTTTTAATTCTTTTTTAAGCTTATTAACTAAGGCAGCAATAGTTGAATAGATTTTAAGTCTAAGAATCAGTGGTAACTCTAACTGAAAGGAGTCGTTGAGAATAGTTATTAATTTCTCTATGTCTGGCTTTGTCAATTGGGCTTTTTCAATTATTAAGTTTATTTCATTTTTTACGAGATCCTTAGTGATACATTGATTATAGATAATAGTAGAAAGCATTTGCGTTGATTCTTCCCATTCAGCAAATGGTTTCATTAGTGCATGTGTTTTACAATTATGGATAGTGTCTTTTTTGAATATTTCTGTCAGATTTTCTTCTGTTTCTTTTTTTGTAAAGCCAACTTCCATTAAGGTTTTCGTTAAGTCCTCATTACTTATTTCAACAAACGAAAGCCTTTCTAGGTATAAGATAATCATTATAATAAAGTCATCTTTTTCTGAACTTAACAAGGAATCAAGGCTTAGAGTTTCCTGAGTGCTAGATTGAGAATCTAATAACGCCTCAATTGCTTCTCTTGCAAAACTTTCTAGTATTGGAGAAGATAACTCAAGCTTTTCGGAAGGTTTTTTTCTGTAAAAATTTTTTGCTTTTTCAAAAGCCATTTCGATTGTTTTATTAAACTCATTGGATTGTTTTAAGTGTAATAGAATAGTTGAGGGATAATTAATAAGTAAGTTTCTTAAGTTGACCAGTGTTTGGATTGCTTTTTTTATTTGCTTAATATTGCTTGTGATAGAAGAGGAAGATATTAGTTGCTTTTCTTTGTCTTGAAGTTGTGTTGTTGTGTTCTCTAAATCAGCCTGATATCTTTGTAGTTTGGATTCGTTTTCTTTTATTGAAATTTCTAAGGACTTTATAGGTCCAGCTGTAGACCTTAACTTGAACTGTATCTTTTCGTATATTTGGACTATCTCTGTTTTTGTTACTTCTGCTTCAATTAGAATCTGTTCTCTTTTTTCTGGATGCTTTATCAGTAGATTGTTTACTTCTTCTTGAAGTGTAACAAGTGATAGCTCAAGAAAAACATTTCCTTTGTAGTCCTTGATTTCAGGTATTTCGTATCTCAAAGCAATAATTTTGTTTTTCATATATAAATGTATCGAAGGAGCTTTAAGTTAATTTCAGTTTTTACAGAAAATGCAATGATTAGCACTCATACTCTAATAAATTTAAAAAATATGTTATGATTTTCAGAGATGATAAAAATAAATTTTTTTGAGAGCATGAGAGATGTTTTATCTGCCTATTTAATGCCTGATGAACATAAGTCTACAATACTAGATATAGACTTTGAGCTTTTGCATAATAAAGGCTTTAATTGTGCCCTGATTGACATTGATAATACGATTGTTGAAAGAAAGTATTCTTTTCCTGAATGGAAGATGAAAAAATTAGTAGACGATTTAAAGGCTAAAAAATGGAAAGTAATTCTTGTTTCTAATAATCGAAGATTAACTAGAGCATTACGAGTTGCTGACTTTTTAGAAATTTCCTGTGTCTATAAGGCAATGAAACCCTTTCCTTGGGTCTATCAGAAGATATTTAAGGATTACTCTTGTTTGCCAAGCAAAACAGTCTGTATCGGAGATCAATTATTTATGGATATTCTTGGTGGAAATATAGTAGACTGTCGCACTGTTTATGTGGATCCCTTAGGTCCGGAGCAAAAACTTTATCGAGCAGTTTATATCTGGATAGAAAGATATGTTCTACGAATTTTAGAAAGTATTCTTTAGTACGAAGAAGCTTTGAGCGCTAGTTTAATTAGCTCTTCTAATTTCAAGTCTTCTATATTATCAACTTTAATGTTTTGAATAATCCTTTTGATTTCATGAGAACGATAACCAAGCGCAGTCAGAGCAGAAGTAAGTTCTTCTTCGATTTCTGGGTTGATATGATGCTTGGCATTTTCGGACACAGAAATATCTCCAGAGCTGAAGTTTTTAATTTTATCTTTTAAATCAATAATCATTCGTTCTGCTGTTTTTTTGCCAATTCCAGAAATAGAAGTTAGCTTAACAATATCATTAGTTAAAATAGCCCGACTAAGTTCTTCTGGTGAAAGTTCAGACAAAATATTTAAAGCTACTTTTGGACCAATTCCACTTAATTGGATAAGGATTTTGAAGAGTTCTTTAGCGCTTTTCTGCGCAAAACCATAGAGAGAGTGGCTATCTTCTCTAACAATTAATTCTACAAAGAGAGTTAGTTCTTTGCCTTGCATTGTCAGAATTTGCGCTGCTTCTTTTTTAGTAATATTTACAAGGAAACCCACACCATTAACATCCAAAACACAATTTGTGTCGTTAATTTCTACTAATTCGCCTTTTAAAAAACTATACATTTATGCGCTCCAATCCTTTTATCCGATATGAGTTATTATGACATATTGCGATAGCTAATGCATCCGCTGTATCATCTGGCTTAGGTATTTCAGTTAAATGAAGTAAATTTTTCACCATTTGTTGGATTTGTTGTTTATCGGCTTTGCCATAGCCAGTAACTGCTATTTTTACTTCGTTTGGGGTATATTCATAGATTTCTAAACCACAATTCAGCCCTTCCTGAATGATGGCGCCTCTTACCTGTGCTACATCAAGTGCAGTTGTAGTGTTTCTAGAAAAAAAAAGCTTCTCAATGCCCATTGCTGTAGGATTAAATTCTTTTAATAATTCTTTAAGTTCTGTGTTGATTTTTATCATTCTCGAGTAAAAGTTTGTTTTGGCTTCTGTTTTGATGCATCCGTATTTAACAGGCTTTAGTGTGTTCCCAACTACGTCTATTATTCCATAGCCAACTAAGGCATAACCAGGGTCGATGCCAATTATTCTCACTTCAATTCTCCTTCGAAAATATCTGCAAGAGTAATAGCTAATTGTTTTTTGCTTTTTAAAGGTAGATATTGTTTTTTACTTTTTATTAAAAAGAAATTATGACCATGCAGAAAGGGGAGTGTGTTCGCAACAATTAAATTTGCCTGAGATTGTTTTTTGCTTTTTATTGCGATTTTAAATAATTGCTTCTTTGTTTTGTTAGATTCCAGCTTGAATTTAATCAGGAAAGATTTTGGTGACCATTTTTTGAGTTTATCGACAATCTTTTTGGTTGGAATAAGTTCCAAAACAAGTTTCTTGCCAGAACTAATCTTGCCTTTTTTTTGTTTTTTTAATTGAAAGTCAGAGATAGCCGCAGCATGAATGATAACTTTATAAATTCTTTTTTTAGTTTCTTTTTTTACTTGAGAATAAAAATTGTCATAAGTAATAGCTCTGATTATTTTGATGTTTTTATGTTTATATTTTTTCAAACATACTCTGCAGTCAGCTAGAATAAGCGTTACTTTAAATCCTCGTTTTGCGATTTCCTTGGCTATTCTTAGTCCAGTTTCCCCTGAAAAGATGTTTGTTATAACACGGACATCATCAATAGTGCTCCAAGTATTACCTGCTGTTACAAGTACTCTTGATTTCATGCACCAAGCACCTTGTTGATTGCCTTTACTATTTCTTCGTTCAGAGCCATCGCCCCGATGCCTGTTTCTCCACAAGCAAGCTCGCTAGCTCTTGGAGGGATGACTATGGAGTTTTTATAAAAGTCTTCAATCTTAGTCATATTATTTTTTGTAACAGCCTTTTCCCACATTCTTGTATTCATCGCAGGACAAATTAAGAGTGGAGTAGCTTCTGGCAAGGAAAGCACTGAGGAAGTAAGCAAATTATCGGCAATTCCCTGTGCTATTTTGGCTAAAGTATTGGCACTAGCAGGTGCTATTAAGAAAGCGTCACACCATAAAGATAGGGAAATATGTTCAATCTCAGGTGACGAATAATCCACGTTATCTACATAAACCGTTTCGCCAGAAATAGTTTTCAACGTCAGCGGAGTAACAAAGTCTAACCCACGTTTAGTAACAATTGTCTTTACTTGATGACCAGCTTTTCTCAAAGTTCTGATCAGTTCAATTGTTTTATAAGCAGCTATGCCACCAGTTATTCCAACTAATATTTTTTTACTCATATTGTAATTATACAGCTAAATAACTTTTTGAACGAGTTCTAGCTTTAGAATGACATCCCCAGTAGGAAATAAAGCCCAGTAGCAGTAAAATCAGTATTCCAATTATATCCATAAGTTGCGTCAATCCATTTCATTGCAACTGCTATTCTTCTTATACCAACTTCTACAAAGCCTTTATCAAAATAACTACGTTCATAAATTGCAAACCCTAATTTTGGGGAAAATGATATATTTGTAAACTCAGAAGATAAGCCTGAAATAGACGTATTAAATAAATTTAATTCAAAACCTAAATAGTTATTTGTTTTTTTTGGGTCAAAAGGGTGTTCAACTCTAGCATAGATATTGGTACCAGAATATTTTCCTGACGTAATTGTTCTTTCTAATTGAAGCATGGCTCCTAAAGTGTATTTAGTTAACCCAATTAGATTGTCGTTATATTCTGCGCCAAAACCAAAGGCCACATCTTGTTTGTCAGTTGTTTGGAAACTATAACCCGGCAATGATGATATTCCATAAAGTTTATCGGCAATATCTAAATTAACATACACATTATATTTCCCTGTTCTTGGCATAGTTATATGTTTTTGTTCATCACCTTGATTAACTGTTTTGACTTTAAAAAGCTCATCATCAATGAGACTTTTGGGTTCTTGCCTTACAGGTGCAACTGGTTTTGTTTCTGGAATCGCTGGAATTTGTTTTTCTTTCTCGATGACTGCAAGTTCTTCCTGTGTATAGAATCTTTTCTTTATTTTCGAGTTTGCAATATTCGTTTGAACCCCATTAATCTTCATAAAGGTAAAGTCCTCACCGATGTAAATTAACTCACCTTTGACAAAGGAATTGTCGTTAAGAACCAATGTATAAGCGTTTAGCAGTCCAAGGTTTAGTATTAAGATTAGTGCAAGTTTTTTCATTATTATCTCCTGTTTCAATGTATATTTTATTAAAGTATATATTGAATGTTTAATTAATTTCAAGGTTGTTATTATCATAAAGTTATTTTTAGTCTATAATATTTGCATGAAACGTATATTTGCCTTTTGCCTTTTACTGTTTACTTTTTTATTTTCTATAGGTTTTTCAGACACAACTGCAGATGTGTCTTCAGTTAAAACATACGCTATTTTCAAAACTTCTTTAGGTGATATTACTTGCGAGCTTTATTCAGAGAAAGCACCAATAACTGTTAAAAATTTTATTGGACTAGCAACTGGAACACAAGCATGGTTTTCCCCTACATCTGGAGAGAAAGTGGAAGATACTCCTTTATATGCTAATACAGTTTTTCACCGTGTTATTCCTGGGTTTATGATTCAAGGCGGAGATCCCCTAGGAGTTGGCAGAGGTGGTCCTGGCTACAGATTTAATGATGAATTTAACGACGCCTTAAAACACGATAAGCCGGGGAAATTATCCATGGCTAACAGCGGACCTAACACCAATGGTAGTCAGTTTTTTATTACACATATTCCAACACCTTGGCTTGATGGAAAACACAC
>JAQWCF010000063.1 GCA_028706105.1 Candidatus Margulisiibacteriota bacterium | reverse complement strand
AAACTAAAGGGTATAAATATAAAGAATACAGCACATTGTCCGGTTTTAAAAGAGGTTTAAAGGCAAATCATTGTCCTTTCGATGTAGACGATGACGGATTATTTACAGATTTAGAAGGCAGAATGAGAGTTCGGCAATGGAACTATGTAGGACAACAATTTACCGCAACTGTTGAAATATATAACGATTAAAACATTATAGTATGAATGAAAAATCACTAATGGATTTATTGCTATTTTCAGCGAACGAAAAGGCAAACCAGGCAACTAAATTAATGAATAAGCAAACCACGTTTGAAAAAAAATCATTCTGGCATGGTAATTATATGGCTTTCAATGAAATGTATTCTTTATTATCTAATTTAAAAGAAAAGATATGAATAAAATTACTCTATCTGACAACTTTTTTATAATCGTTTTACGATATAAGAAAGATTACGCCGCTTATCTTTTTGAACAAGAATTGATAAAAGCAGCTAAAGTCTTCTCTATCAACACAGAAAGAGAAGAAATTCAAAAATGGGGTATGAAATACTTAAATTCTTAAAATTATGAAAAAATTACTCAAAAGTTTTAACTTACAAAATGTTTCAAGCTATTATGGTATGATAGTTATTTGCATATATGATGGGCAAAGGGAAAAAGCCAAAGACCTTTTTAAAAAAATGCCACGATGGAACCGGAAAGCATTTGTAAAAAATTTGTTTAACAGTACAGGATTGAACTATTCTGATGTATGTATGCTTATTGACATAATTTAAATAATTAAACATGAAAACGTACTTTATAGGAATATTAAAAAGAAATAAAACAATTATTGTGCAGGCTGTTTCTGATATTGATAGTCTTAATTGTGAAATTTCGTTATATTACGGTGAGCGTATCATAACAAAAAAAGAACTTATCAAAAATAAAAAACCTCTTCTTAATGAATTGATTAAAAAACCATATTTTAAAGAATGTAATAAAATAACTATTAATTAAGCCAAACATTAGCCTGTTCCTACCCGGACAGGCTTTTTTAATGCCTAAACCGACTTAGTGTAATAAATACACTAACTAAATCGGGTAAAGTGAAAACGTACACAATCCATGAAAGTTTAAAACAAAAAACATCCAGATTAAATATTATACTACTTTTGTGATTCGTTTAGTAAAAACCAAAAACTGTCCTAAAATAAGACATTTTTTAAGTTGATAAATAGTTAAATAACTAATGTGCAGATGTTTATTAAATGTGTACGATTGTGTACACTGTCCTAAAATAGTACAACATCCACACATAAAAATGGTAAGGATAAATTAAATACTTAATATTATGACATTTAAGAAGGGGGAAATACAACCAGGAGGCGGAAGACCAAAAGGTAAAAAGAAAGTAACTGATTTTAAGTTGATTGCTAAGGATATAGTTGAAAAACATACTAAACAACTAAACATATGGCTGGATAGGGTTGGCGAGACTGATCCCGATAAAGCGATAAAGTTGTTGATGGAACTTGCCGAATTCAATTTTTCAAAGTTAAGTCGAATAGATGTTGTTGATTCTAACAAGTATCCAATCTCTTTTACATTTACACCTGCAAATAAAGTAATTAAGTCAACAGATACAAAGAAAGTGCAGGATGATAAACGTGAAGTATTGAGCGAACAATCACGATCTAATTAGCCCGTAGATTTACAGCGCTGTTTTGCTTGTCTCCACCCCGTGCAAGAGGTAGACTTTAGCATTACTAATCAGATACTTGCAAAATGAGGGTTGTCTTTGCAACGTGCTGATAATCATTAAATGAAAATCAATGAGTTACACAATTAATGTACAAACTGTTTGATTCTATAATCTAACGCTGTATTTGTACAGTCTATTTAACATAATGTCTATTATTAGACAAGAGTTAGTTTAGATGTGTGATGTGTGTAGTTATGTTGTGATGTTTAATAATACACTAACTAATTTAAAGAGCTGTGATGAATGATCTAATCTTTGAAGTATCTTTGTATAGCCTGGAGTTAATCGTTCATTGTGTGGCTTTAAAAGAGGGGGTATACCCCGGATTTGAAAAGAGCAAAACGGGGGTGGGGTAGCATCCGAATATTTTTTTGGTAATATAAAACTACTTATTATACTAATTTTGTTATTGGTATATTATTGTTATTACTGTGTGTATACAATAGTTAGCAACAATTAAGTTGCTTTGTTCTTATATGTATTTCCGCAAGTTCCGCAAAGGTCGTCATTGGTTGTGTTATTGTACTTGCAACCAACGCAACTTAACGGATTGCTAACATCGGGTATAGCAAATAATTTTAACTTACGGTCTGCGTAAATTCTCATCGCCTCTCTTATTTGTGTAAGTTCTGTATTGCTGTACCTTCTAAGGTCAATTTCTGCATTTTCCATGCATTCGTCTTTCAATTCATTGTCTGTCATAATATATCTATTTTAAGTCGTTAAAATTACGTTGCCATACCCGTAGACGTTAGGCACAATTTAATAAGACACGTCAGGTATCAAATCATAAATATTGGCTATAATATCATATTCTACCTCACCAGAATATTTGCAAGGTTTGAATAGTTCGTCTTGGTCGTATTGATATTTATAGTTTAAATCGTGAGCATATCTAATATCCAAAGGCTCAATATTCATAACTACAAATAAATTTTGTCCGTTTACCGTTTGGTGCAAATTAATTACATCACCGTTTTTTACTTCTCTTTCGTTTTTATCTAACCGTTTCATATTTTGATATTTAAAATTAAAAACTGTGGCTAACACCGTGTATAAGCAATGGCACGGATAGTTTTGTGCTAAATTTCAAGTTCTTGCAAGTGCCACTTCTCATATACGCAAAACGCTATGTATAGATATTCACGTTCTTTTTTTTCCTATTCTGTAAGTTTCATATTTATTATTTATCAACGGCTTTTAAAGTATTCGCAAAAATCAACTATTTCTTCGACGTCAAGTGGTGTGTTTATCATAAGCCAATCACTCATTCTGTGAAGTAATAACTCTCTTTTGCTATGCCCCCTTGGTTGGTTTAATTTTTTATCAATCTTAGCCAATAGCGAATTAGTTGTTCCGGTTTGTCCAAACTTTTCGTTTAGATATTCAAGTTGTAATTTGCACTCTTGTAATAATTCTGATGTTTCCATAATTATTCATGTTTTATTAATTTTCCGCACTCACACGTAGTTGATTCTTCGTGCTCTTTTAGGTCGTTTACCGGTAAGATAGCCACCATTTGAAGGAAGCCATTCTTTTCCATCTTCATCGTGTATTCTAACCTTTCCTGTTTTGGTAACATATATTTGAAGCCTGCGTTTAGAAGTCTCTAATCCTAAAACAACCCAGCCTTTCTTTTCATCGGATATATGGCGTTCAATAGTAGCATCACCATATTTAAACCCGTACTTCAATTCTTTAAATTCAACATCTGACATAATAAAAACGGTGGCTAACACAGTATATAAAATATAGGCGAGTAAGTGCTGTTTTAGCCGTTATTCCACTTAATCTACCTTTTTCCTGATGTCGGGCAAATTGTATTTGTAGTCGCCTACATTTCATATACTCGGCACGATATTAATCATGTAATTATTCTGTTATATTTGGTATATTCCCTGCTAAAATATCTTTAAAACTAATTATCTTATAACTTCCATTTTCTATTATAATCCAGTCTTCGTCCCCGTCGCTAAATTTTACGTGGTAACACGGTCTTGTCTTACCACTCGCCGTAGTTACAATGTCAACTCCAATTATTCTTCCCGGTTCCCCGGCTCTGAATTAGTATCTATGTACTCCTACCAAATAAGCTTCTTCTATTATCATAGAATTTTTAACATTAATTTTAAATTATCAATTCTCCTTTGTAAATCAGTTTTAATATCACTAATTAGTTTTATAGCATTTTCACTATACTCATGCTCACTATCAGTGTCTGTACCGATTGTATAAATAATACCTCCGTGTATAAATCTAATTACTACGTCTGGATTATCATTTAGGGAGTTTAAATTATTCTGAAGTCCTTTAATCTGTTGAGTTATTTGGCTAACCTGTTCAATGTTTTCGTATTCCATAATTATTTAATAAAAAGTCCATTTTTTTAATTCTTTAATCCAACTATTACGTTGAGGGTTGTTTAGTATTAAGGGTATAGGAGGGTATCGCTCATTTTGCCACCATTCCGAACCATCATACTCGCCACGGACACACCAAGAACCATCTTCCAACCATAGCGTTCCGAATAATTCCTGAGTTCCAAATCCTGAATCATATTCAAAATCTAATTGTTTTAAAAATTCAGTATATTCGTAATTTGAATATCCAACTTTTAAAATAATTTCTTTTTTAATCGGGCATTCTCCTAATAGGATAATCGCACATTTTAGTTTTGATGTTTCTTTTATTATATCTAAGAGCTCTTTTTTTGCGTTCATTATTCTAATGGGTTTTTTAATTTACTGTTTTCAAATATGTATTTCCAACTAAATATCATTTTAGGGCTATAAGATTTAATACTACCAATAACTCCCATTACAATCTTTTCAGACTTACTGGATTTTAAACATTCATTTAAGAATGAAATTTTTTGTATTTGCGATTTAGTTATATTTGTCATTTTTTATAATGTTTCTAATATTTTTTTAAGTCCAGATTCGGTTTTTCCGGTGCAAACTCCCATAGATGAATTAAATTTTTTAATTACCTTATTAGCTTTTTTAAGATAAGTCGTCTCACACCCACAACAATTTTTAGATTTTAACCCACTTCCGCAACGGCACGGTGAGTTTCTGTTTGTTTTACGGGCTATTAGTTTGTCGCCCTTATCAACTAAGAAGTGTTTTAATTTACGTTTTTTTTTCATCGTTTAAAATTTTGTGGGTGGCTGGGAATCGGACCCTTTAGATTAGACTTATACTAACCTGTACTCCACGTACTCGTTGCCACCCGGATTTTATAGAAGTTCTCTGGCTTCCCAAAGAAGGTCTTTATGATACTCTAAAAATTTCAAAGCAACCACTTCTGATGAAAACTTCATAGAATGGTTTGTGGATGATGTAAAACGCTCAAGTGTATCACTTAAGCCATTATATGTTATAACCCAAGGACAATCACACGTTGGCTTGCTATTCGTTACCTCCCACGTCCTGTTTCTTAATTGTAAAAGTTGAATAAGCGCAAGTATAGGTTCACCTAAACCCCTTGGAATAATATTTTTATTATTTGGTAAAGCGAGCTCGTTATGTTGTAATATATGAATAATCGAGTCATGTTTTATGTATTCACCGCCAATTCTTCCTAACTCCTCCCAATTTTTAGGCATCTCGTCCAATGGATTGCCTTTATAGACTAATGTTACTTTTCCGTCCTTTATTTCAGGTACGTACCCTTTAGGGATTTCAATTGGAATGTTTTCTTTTTTCATTTTGTTTAAAGTTTGATTTAATAATTTAAAACTATTATTTGCTTTTTTACACGTTTCAATAAGATCGGTTAAGTTTATGGAAAAGGTTTTATTTTTTTTAATACGATCCCATAATATATTTCCACTTAAATCTGATATTGATCTTTCTCTATGCAATTTAATAATAAGTTCTGCTGATTTTTTACGCCAAACCTCTTCGTTTAGCCTTTCACAGATAATCCAGCCGGAATCACGATCTTTCTTTATATTATATTTGCAAATATATAAGCAAAATACTGAACCAATATCGGGTCCATCTTTTATATGAGGGCATCGTTCGGTGCAATCTTTTTTAAAATAATATTTAACGTTTTCACTCATCGCTTCCGGTTTTGCGTTTTTCACCACTTTCATAAACGTTTCTGATTACTTCAATTTCAAGTTCTCCACCAACACTCCAATTGTCCCTATCAGTAAACATTAAAACAACTTCGCCTTCAAAATATGGCTCTTTTGGAGTAACAACCCTGTCAATTTCTACTTCTTTTCCTGTCCATGGAGATTCTATAATATCTCCCGGAATTAAATCTTTTATCTTTTTCATTTTATTAGTGTATAAATTAGTTTTAAAAATGCTTTATTGTAGTCAAGCGAACGGCTTAATAAATTATACCAAACCCTATCTGATGGCGTTTTAATTTTAGGTTTAAATTCTTTTAAAAAGTCATCTATGGATTTTATTTGCTCTTCAGCGGATTTTAAGTCTTTTAACGCTTCTTTCATAACCTTTTAAACCACCTCCTTGCGGCCATTAAATCAAATTTAGATACCTGTTCAAAAAGTTTTACTTGCCTCGTCCTAAATTCAATAGTATTATCGTATAAGACATGGCAATCACGACATAATATTACTAAATTTTTAGGCTCGGTGTAATGTTCTGGAAATAATTGTTTGTTAAGTAAATGGGCTAAATCATTTCCTGGGTTTCCGCAAATTACACAAACTTTAGGAAGCTTTTCCTTAATTTTTTCAAGCTTTTTATTTTTTTCGGCTTGTTTTTTACTGATTTTAATCATCCCAAAATCCTTGCATTACAAATTTACCGTCTTTGTCGAATGTAATCGAGCTAAAGCATCCGTTAACCCCATCGAGTTTGGAGTCATTATCGAATGTTGGATGCAAATATATCGTTTGCAATTTAAACTCTTCCTGCTTAACCTCCAATTCAATTCCTACGGAACGGTACAGCTCTATAAATTTTTCTAAATCTGTCATTAATTTAATTTTTTAGTGTTAAAATTTTCATCTTCCTCCTGTACTACGTCGTTAAATTTCTTTACCCAAATAGCAAGAGAATCGGTAATTCCTGAATCCATAGCTGCGTAAAGTGTGGTTAGGATATAAGCTGCGTCGGCGCACCCTATTAACATAGCCTTATCGCCTAATTTTTCTATTGATGATTTTAAAATTTCTTCATTCATAACTATTCGATTATAAATTGATTCCCTTTTTGTTCAAATTTAATGTTGTTCATCTGAAATGTTTTAGCAAGGTCGATTCTACAAAAACAATCGCCCAGACAAAACCCACGAAAATTTCTATCGCCAACAAAATCTATTGTAGGATAAATTTTGGATAGCTCTTTGGCGGATTTTATTTCAATATTTTTGCTTTTTATAACTACTGTTTGGCACATATTTCATTTACTTTAGTTCTGGTTTTAGAAATTTCAAGTTTGGTTAATGATTCAATAGTTAATTTTCCCTCGGAGGCATTTGCGGGGTAAATCCATCTTTCACCAGTCCACTCAGCAACAACTAAATCATTTTTTTTACGAATACGTCTACGAAATATTTTCCACATTATTATTTGGAGGTTTTGTTTGGATTAGGTTCTAAACCTGATAAAACTTCTATTACATTTATGTCTGAATAATGTAGCCAATATTTTCTACCATCATCATTCATTACTTTAACCCAATTACCAGTTGGGGCTAATTCTAATACTTTCAACTCCTTTACAGTTCTGGATTGTTGGCTAAAACCATATGGTTTTTCGGATACCAAAACTCTTTTGCCTACTAATTCGTTTAAGTTCATTTTTATGATTTTTAAATTTTTACTCCTTTTTCTCTTAATGTGTACCAAATTAACCGCCTGTCGCTTTTTGATTCCAAAAACGATAAAGCTCTTGTTAGGGACACCTTCCTCCCTTTCTTTTTAGAGAATGTATCCATGTCGGAACATTTAGCATATGCTACATGTTCTTTATCCGATATATTAACAATACATTGCGTTACTTTTTTGGCAACGTAATGTCGCCATCTTACTGAAATTTCTTCGTTGATTTGCATTTGATTATATTTAAGGTTAATAATTTTCGCAAAAAGAGAATGTATTTTTTCATACAAACCCTACATAAAAGAATGTGATTTTTATTTCGATACAAAGGTACAAATACTTTTTAAACTATCAATACGTAAAACACTTAATTTTTATTTTTTTTGTAAAATAATTATACGTAATTTTGCTTCGTATTTATATACCTGCATGAATATTCAGTATAACCCTCATTTCCAGGGCATTTTTGATACTAAAAAATTCTACATCGTTGCATGGGGCGGTGGGGGTTCTGGAAAATCATACTCTATTCAACAAAAGATTGTATATCGTGCATTATCAGAGGATAAAGAAGCTCATAAATTCTTAGCGTTAAGGAAATTCAAAACCACCATAGACCATTCAATATGGGATTTATTTATACATATTATTGACCTATGGGGAGTTAGAAGTAGAGTTTCGATAAATAATACGAAGCATGAAATAAATTTTGATAACGGCAATGTAATTATCTGTTCTGGACTTGACGAACCGGAAAAATTAAAATCTATCTTTAATGTAGCCTGTATTTTCTTTGAGGAAGCAACCGACTTTGATGAAGAAGACTTAAACCAGGCTGTTGCACGTTTAAGAGGTGATAGTAAGTATTATAAACAGATAATATTAGCTTTTAACCCTATTTCTGAAACCCATTGGCTTAAAAAGAACCTTATAGACAAGCAAACGAAAGATATGTTTGTGATTTGGTCAAACTATAAGCACAATATCTTTAGAGGCGAAGGCTATGAGGACAGAATGAAGGAACGTTACTCTACCAACGAAAACATGTATCGTATTATGGTGGATGGCGAATGGGGAAGAATGGTTACCGGACTTGAGTTTTACCCAAGATTCAACTACAAATTACATGTAATGGAACGTGATATAATGCCTAATATGCCTTTACATATTTCTTTTGACTTTAACAGGCTTCCGTATCTTTCTATTTCAGTTTGGCAGGTTATTAAGATTGATAATATTTATCATGTCAATAATATTGACGAAATGGCGCTTAAACCTCCTGATAACGAAACTGAATATGCTTGTAAGGCATTTTTAGATAAGTATGAAATGTTTTTAGAAAACCATAATCAGATACTTTATATATATGGCGATGCTTCTGGTCGTCAAAAAAGAACTGAAAGTCATTATCATAATTATGATATAATCGAAAAAGAGTTACAAAGATATTTAAGAAATTATTCGTGGCGAGTGCCAGCTTCAAACCCTCCGGTAGGTCAAAGGAAAGATTTTATCAACAGAATTTTGGCGGGAGGTTATCCAGACATAAATTTGGCTATTAATCCTAATAATATGTTTATGATAGACGACCTTCAAGGCGTATTAGAAGACGTTACAATGGGCGACGTTCCTTCGGTAAGGAAATATAAGAAAAGAGTAAAAGACCAAGTTACGGGGCTTATTTTTGAAGAATTGGGTCATTTTTCGGATACTTTTGATTATTTTATTTGTGAACTTTTTATAAAATACTTTGAAGATTATACATATTCTATGAAAATGTTGTAATTTTGTAAAAAATTTGATATGAAAAAAAATAAAGATGTTTTTAAACCAGTTTTAGAAGGTAAAAGACACAAAAACTACGACCGTTCGGTTCAATTAGCCAAATTATACTTTACTATTATTACTGGTGAGGGTATGGATGAAATGTTAACCGAGGTAGCGGGAATAGAAACACCGGAACTCTTCAATCAGCGTAAAAAAATAACCAAACACATTACTAAAACTGCCTCAAACAATCTTATATCACCTCAATATAAAGTACCAAGAGCAAATAACATCCAAAGGATTATCCGTTACGATGACCAGGAGCAAACAAATAAACTTAACGGATTTATAAATAAATTCTACGGGAGTAAATCGGTTGACGCTTATTTAAATGAAGAATATATAAGATTAAATAATTTAGACCCAAATTCATTTATGATTATTAATTGGGGTAATAATGTAACTCCATATCCAGTAGTATATTCCGCCGAGGAAGTGCTTGATATTAATTACGATAAACACGTACTTGATTATGTAATATGTAAAGGTCAAACTAAATACACGGAAAAATCGGTTGACCGCTGGATCGGATTTTTTACCGACGGTTCTATGACTGTTGAAAAGTGGGATAAAGAGATACACAAAGGAAAACCAATAACCAAAATTGGCGAATTAGAATATTATGTAACCGAGACATCGCATACAAAAGGCTATATTCCAGGAGTAATTATTGGTGAAAAGAGCGATGACGTTACCCGTGGTGTTCTTAAGGTTTCACAGATTGACAATGCAATGCCTATCTTTGAAAAGATGATTAAGCCAAATTCTGAACTTGACCTTACGATGGCTTTATTATGCTTTCCTAAAGAAATTAGTTTTGGTATTCCTTGTAATAATAAAGACTGCAATAAAGGGTATCTGCCAAGTGGTGATGTATGCCCTGACTGTAAAGGAACTGGTTTACAATCTGCTACGTCGGTTCAGCACGCTATAAAGGTGGCGATGCCAAATCGTGGAGGTGATATACCAGACCTTCATAATTTTATGGTTCAAATATCCCCAGATGTCGATATTGTTAAATTCCAACATGAATACATTAAAGACCTTACCGCACAATCTTATGAAGCTGTTTATAATTCTCAAATTTATTCAAGAAAGGAAATAGCCGAAACTGCAACTGGTAAAAATATAGACCTTCAAAATATTTATGACGCTCTTTATCCGTTAGCTGAGGGGTATGCCAGAACATGGGAATTTATCGTTAAGACAATAGCTGACATTTATAACATGTCTAATGGATTAACTGTAATGTATAAATTCTCACGGGACTTTAAAATGAAGGGGATCACCGAGATATTAACTGATATTAAGTTAATACATGATGGCGGTGCGGATTCATTTGTAAAGAGAGAATGTGAAAAAGACTTGGCACGTATATTCTACGCCGACAAACCGGATGCTTATAATAAATTCCTTACGATGGAAGAGTTTTTCCCATTTAACGGAAAGACTGACGCTGAAATACAATATTTACTTACTGTTGACTTTGTACCCAAGGAACAAAAGGTGCTTTATGCTAATTACGGATGGATATTTGACGAATTATCCCGGAAAGATGATAAATATTTCTTTTATACGAGCGAAAAGAAGCATAAAATTTTAATGGATAAGGTTAGTGAGATAATCGCAACGATGCCAAAAACGCCATCAATTACAGATATAAATGGAACTGGACAAAATAATAAATAACGCCATCGAATATAGCGATAAGGAATCCGATAGATTGCAAAAAGCCTTGTCTGCGGCGATTCTATCGTTTGTACTTTCCATGCCAACCAAGGGCGGCAAGATAAGCGGTAGAGGCAACCTTAGTCCGGTGCTCGATAAGTGGAAAAGTAATTATGCTATTTTTATCGCAAGTCTTATTCCTTACCTTAAAGATATTGAAAGTTCAGTGTATGAATATTACAAACAGCCAATTCCTGGAAAATTTAACACAAACATAAACGATTATTTACAAAATGTTTACGATTTAAATTCGATAGAAATATCTTTAGAGAATTACATTTATCGGGCGATAATATCCGATGAATACATTCAAACTTTTGCAAAAGAAATAGTTAAGGTTAT
>JAQWCF010000062.1 GCA_028706105.1 Candidatus Margulisiibacteriota bacterium | reverse complement strand
AAGAAGATTCCAGCTGATAGGTATTCTAAACAAAAAATCACTGGAAGCAGTCTGAAAACCCACGCTTCCCTCAACAAATGACTCATTTGCATAACTCCTTGGCTGACACAGATCGTATATTATTTTGTTTATCCCTGATGCTCCAACATCTTTAATGTGGATTGTAACCCCAAAATCGACAGGCTCTTCTCTATGCCAACTTATCCCCTGGAAACCTGTTGATACTATAGAAAAACTCGGAGCTACAGTATCTTTCTTTAAAGTAAGCACAAAATGCATAGTGGAGTTGCCTGCTTTATCATTAAAACTAATAAAAATTTCATTCACAGCATCCGTAATCATTTTCCAGCTGTTAGCAGGAAAAAGGTTTAACCCAACATTTTTTGTATTATAACCATTTAAGGACTCAGGAGCTGGTTGAATATCTAAAAACATACCATTCGCGGATATTTTCCACTCAGCATAATGCAAACCACTACCACCAGTATCATTAAGGGTAACTGCAATACCATTAATCAGAGCAGGAGATGCAGAGGTTAGCCAACCGCTAAAAAAATTTTTATTAATGTTTTCGGTAAGAGTAGGCGTCTCTATATCTTTCTGAACATTAAAAACATTATAGGAGATAGAATGGTTAACAGAATCAACTAACTCAATATAAACCTGGTTAATCCCATTTGATAAAGTATCCCAGGTTATTCCCCATGACTGGGTATACCAGTTTGCACCATATATGTTACTACTTAGCATTCTTTCATTTTTCGTGTTTGCCTCATTATTAGATATTATTAGCTGAGCTGACTTTAACCCTGAAAAAACATCATAAAAATTTATGGAAACGTTGTTTAATGATTCTAAGGGAGGATTAGACGCGTTGAACCATTTTTGAAAAATCGCTTCAGAAAAATTGCTTGTTGGTTCCCACAAAGGATTACTGTCATCCTTCTTTATCATAAAATAATTATTTAAAGTTAAAGTGTTATTGGCACTATCAATTACTATTAATGTTATATTATTCGTGCCTTCAAAAAGGTCACTCCATTTGATATCCCAATTTTCTACATAGTCTTTAGTCGCTGTTCCAGTGTTTACATAAAAATTATTCTGACTACTATGCACCATATTATTTATGTTGGTTGTAACCAGATAACTTATTTGACGTATACCTGAGTCACCCTCACGATTATCCCCAAAATCAATATTGATACCTACTGCCCATTCAGGAATTGCTGGATACCAAACATTTTGGCTTGCTACACTAACTGTAGTAGTAGCGTTCATTGTCGGTGTTTCGGTGTCTTTCTTAATAACAAAAACATCCTGTGTAACATAGTTTCCAGCATAATCCACTACGGCTACTTGAACTGTGTTGATGCCTTCTTGCAAATCCTTCCAATACAAAGTCCAGGGAATAGTATGACTTGCTAATGCTGACTCTTGAGATGTTGCACTAACAATCACACTTGAGGACACAGAAGAATCCCGATGCGTAACATTATACGATATCTGACTAATGTTGCTAGAGCCTGTATCGTAAAATCTTATGTTAATTGCAGTTGTGCCGTTTGGCGTTGAATAATACCAATTAGGAAAAGCATTCAAAGTATAATTGTGAGATATGATTGGAGGAATAATATCCTTTTTAATAGTAAATACTGGACTCAGGCTATTTTGGGTATTCCCAGCATAATCGCTAAAACTTACAAAGACCTCATTTAAGCCATTAGTAAGAACTTTGTCCCAACTAATTTTCCAATCTTTGGTTATTTCAAAAACTTGGTCAACTAAACTTACAGTAATTACACAGGAGGTGACTCCCTCTGCATTACTTACAAGATATGAAATCGTAGAAAGTCCGGAATAAGTATCGAAAAAATCAATATTAATAGTACTCATCCAAGGCTGTGGATCTTTGTACCAATAATCAAACTTGCTTTCTCCCTGCTCATGATTATTATACGTTGGCTTAACTACATCTTTTCGGAACGTATACTGATTCTCATAATTGGTAGTGTTATAAGCATTATCCAATGCTTTCAAGGAAATATAATTAATACCATTCCTTATTTGCGAAGAAAAGTTTATCTTCCAAGGAGAAAGATAATTATTTGAATTAATATTAGTTGAAATCTGAAACTCTCTAAGCAAATCGTTAGAAATAATATGCCAAATAGTTTTAAGTTTTGAACCCCCTGAATCATGAAAACTAACTGTAACGTTTTCTAAAAAGGATGGAGAAAAGTTATACCATTTTGTTTGGTCAGGAAAATAATTCGCTGTGTTTGCAGTGGGTGCAATAGAATCTCTGTTAACATAAACAATGGATTGAGTTACCCTGTTACCAGCATAGTCCTCTGGGACTAAGACCAATGAGTTAACTCCATTGATTACTGAATCCCAGCCAATGGTCCAAGATGTATTATAAGTAGAAAATACACTTGCTGTAGGGAAATCACTACTAAAAACTTTCGTGATTACCTCTTCATTTTGAGTAACCCCATCATACAATAAAAGATATCTTACATTTTTTAACCCTGAACCACTGCTGCTGTCTGAAAAAATAATATTTATATAAGGGTTAGGCAACTGTTCAGGAGTTCTAATCCATTTACTGCCCAAATTATACAAATGAGCATCTGCATGAACAGATGGCGCTATTGTATCCTTATTAATAGTCAACGCCGTTTGATAGTTCTGAGTATTTCCTGCCTTATCTATTGCGCTTATCCATACATTATTTTGCCCTTGTCCTGTTTTTTCCCAAGGAATTGCTACGCCTTGGTCATAGGTTAAAACGCCCTCTTCCGCAATAAAGACAGGATTCCAATCGATAACACCAGACTTCCCTACCTGTAATCCATAATTCAAAGAAACTAATTTACTCGCGGGATCATAAACAACAATATTCAAAGAATTTGGAGCATCAAAACTATATTTGGATGTATCCTTCAGCCAAAGATTAAACTTCTCAGCAGTTGCCTTTTCGTTGACTGATACTCTTGGCTCAGAGATATCTTTTTTAAAGACAAATAAAAATTTAGTAGCAAGTGTTTCTGCCCTGTCTTTTGCCCAAACATTGATTGTTGAAGGAACCTCATTGGAAATGTCGGACCAACTTATATTAAAAATATCATGGCTTACATGCTCCACCGATCCAGTGTAGGTTGTAACGGTGATTGTAATAGTTCTACCAGCCGTAACTACTTCGTATCCATACATGCCAATACCAGACTCGTCATCTGATACGGTTACTCTAATTCCACTCAGCCATGGCTGTGCTGTTCTATACCATAGCTCTTGACTATCTATTGTATTAATTGTAACTACAATGCCTGGAGGTGTGCCGTCTCTGTTTAATGTAAAAATTTTCTTTTCAGAATAATTTCCAGCATTATCCGTCACACAAACAAACAAGTCATTCGTGCCCCCGCCTACTAAACTCCAAGAAACAGAAAAAGGTTGAGTATAGTTTTCTTGGTTAAAATTGGTTGTAATAACATCAGTAGTAACAACGCCAGTATTATGAACAAGCTTATACCAAATTCCACTTAACAAAGAATCTGCATCACTAAAATTAACTGTTATTGAATTTAAGAATTTTGACCAGTTATTTGCTCCTAAATACACTGTAGATACACTTGCATCAATCAAAGAATCATCTATGCTAGGAGAAATATTATCAAACTTTATTGTGAACAGCTTATCTGTTGTTGCAATGTTTCCGGCTCGGTCAGCTGCTCTCAAATAAACATTATTGGTTCCAAGAACTAGAGCATCAACAGAAACATTCCAGGGGATGGAATAACTTGCAACGCCTCCCAAATTTTCTGTAATGGTTTTGAACCTTTCCTCAGAATAATGATTTTGCGACGTAACGTAGTATCTAATATTCAAAAGCTGTGAAAAAGCAAAATCCTCGGCTCCTACATTAATGGTTTTTGCATAAAAAGGGACTGAATTGTACCATAATGCCTCGTTTTCTATAGACTTAAAATAATTATTACTTATTACAGGAATAATAGTATCTTTATTAATAGTCAAGACTGTTGCTAAGCTACTAACATTATTTCCTGCCCAATCTAAAGCACCCACTTTAATTAAATTTGTTCCGTTTACTAAATCACTCCAATAGATAGACCAACCTATAGCATAATTGGGCTGGCTTGATTCATAAGAATCTGGAGAAACAAGAATTGTTCGGCTAAATCCATTAGCCGTAGAAACATCATACCAAACTTTTTGTAGTTTCGATGGATAGTCGCCTGGATCAGTAAAACTAATATTCATTTTCTGCTCAGTCCAACTAGGAGTTACGTTGTACCAGGTCTCTTGCTCAGCAGTTGGCACAAAGGGCTCGTTAATGGTGTACGCTGGATCTAAATCATCTTTTCTTAGGATAAACGTAGCTGTTTCTGAAGTATTCCTAGCTCCATCCACTAAATAAAAACTAATCAAATTTGTTCCTTGATACAAGGCATCCCAACTTATCGTAAAGGAAGAACTACTAAAAGGGCCCATCCCATTAATGTTTTCTGTAATCAAAACAAATTTCTCTATATTATCTCCTTGTCTCTTTACTTTATAATTTACACTGCTTAGCAGGGAATATCCTGTATCCGAGAAATTAACTGAAATCTGCTTTGCCCAAGTTGGTAAAATTGTATGCCAAACAGTTCCAACATCTGCGGTTAAATTGTATGTGCACTGTGGTGCTGTCTCGTCTTTTCTGACTATAAAGTTTTCATTTTGAGTAAAGTTTCCAGCCCAATCTTCAACTCTAACTGAAACAGTATTGATACCTTCACTTAACAAAACCCAGTCCAAACTAAATTTGGGGCTTAAACTATTGTTAGCTTCATCGTGATTTTGATACATAGCAAGATTTCTTTCAACTTTGCTACCAGTAAATTGTTCCACAATATAATCCATACTTTTAAGCCTTGAAAAACCGGTATCGTTAAAAGTAACCATCAGAGCGTAATCTGTGCTTAACTGATAGGCGGGGTCGTAATCATTATATTTTTTATACCACTTTTTCTGTTTTTCTGTAGAAACAACACTTATGTTATAGGTTGGTGCGATTATATCTTTTCTGACAACAAACATCGCGGGGCTTGCAACTCTGTTGGTAGCATGGTCTTCCACAAAAACATCAATCGTGTTTATGTTATTAGTAAGATTTATCCAATAAATGTTCCAATCATCTTTGTATTCTGTTATCCCTGCCGTGCTTGTAAAGATATTATAAGTATTAGTTCCATCATTATTATAAACAACATAGGCTGAACGGCTCAATAAAGAATATTGCAAATCAGAAAAATCAACATTTACTGAAATGCAAAAATTTGGAGTTCTGTTATACCAAACATTAAAACTACTAATCTTAATATTTCTGTTATCTATTATTAATGGATTAACAATATCTTTATTTATTGTCAAAACATTTATTGAAGTAATATTTCTAGCATTATCAGAAGCAAGAAGAAAAACCTTGTTGACGCCATTATTGATGCCCGAAAAAGAAAGCTCAAAATCTGAATTCAAAGTAAGCCGACTCTGCTCCTGAAGCAAAATGAATTCCTTTCCCATGGCGATATACCCTAACCCATTAAGTGATGAAACGGCTCCATTAACAGCATTGGTGGTTATTTCTCTCGCACTAAAAGTTATTCCTAACATCCAATCCTGGGTAGTGTTATACCACTTGCTTTGGGCTAAAGCAGGAACTGTTTTAGAGTTATCTATTGCTGGAAAAGTTGAGTCCTTCTTGATTGTAAATAAAACTGGCGACATTGTTACATTACGTGCGCCGTCTTCCACTTTAACTCGAATACCATTTAGCCCTTCGGATAAGGCGTTCCAACTGATTCCCCACCCAACAAATGTATTGCGATTCACCGCACCATCTATTACAAACCATGTAGTGTTAGTTGTGACAATAGCATATGACACAGTTGAGATATTAGAGCCACCACTATCATTAAAGCTTACTTGGATATTATTTAACCAGTTTGGAGCCTTCCCGTGCCATAACAGCGACTCCTCATCATGAGCCCCCGCATAACTCCAAGAAGGAACAGCCTGGTCTTTTCTAATCGTGAAAAGCACGTCTGAAAACAGGACATTACCTGCATTATCTGTTGCTTTAAGCCTAACTTCTGTTGCTCCTGGAGCAAACCTCGACCAATCAGTGGTGATAGAAGAGAAGTTTCCAGAATAATTCCCCATCGAAGAAGAAATAACAATACTAGAAGTAACACCATTAAATAACAATAAACCAATATTCTCTAACCCCGAAAATCCTAAGTCAAAAACCTTTAACGGTAATCTATCATAAATGTTAGTTGTGTTATACCAACGAGAAAAGGCAGAGGTGTTAAATGAATTATCTGTAACATTATAGCTAGGAGCTTGAGTGTCTTTCTTGATATAAAAAAGGACATTAGTGGTGACCAAATTAGCAGCATTATCGGAAACATAGACTAAAATATCATTAGCTCCTTCAGCTAGAACACCAAAACTTATTGACCAGTTTTGTATAAAATTATTTGAAGGTATTGTGTACTCTGAAACTACATTTCTTGTTAAACGCCCATTAATAGACACCACATAATCAATCCTATCTATGAGGGACATTCCTCTGTCGTGAAAATCTATATTAATGTTTTGCATCCATGGCTCAATTTCTTTGTACCACAAATCTTGTGATGATAACGAAGGAACTACAACCACAATGTTTGTAGTTAAAACATCTTTATTAATTCTAAATAACTCCTCCTTAATTGAATTTCCAGCATAATCTGTAACAGAAACACTAATAATATTCAGGTCAGAAGTAATTTTTGACCACGGGATAGTCCATCCTCCATTATAGACTTGTGTCCTTGGAGGAAAATCGTCTTTTATGTTAGTGGTCAAAAAGAATTTATCATTATGATAAATTGCATACTCTATTTTCTTTAAACCTGAGTATTCGGTATAAACACCAGTATCTTTAAAAGAAATACCCGACATTGTCTCCCACCATGAAGGTGTAACACTAAACCAAGAGCTAGTATTACCCCAGCTTAGCCCACTCTTGTCAATTGTTGGAACTTTGGTGTCTTTATTAAAAGAGGCAATCAATACATTGTATTCTGTTTTATTTTCAGCAAAATCTTCTACCCCAAGATAGATTTCGTTTGAACCTTCAAAAGCACTAGAAAATGAAAAGTCAAAAGAAGCAATTGTTCTATCATAAGTCGCATGCTCATTTCTGGTAGCCGAAAAATAAACATTCTTAATAGCTTCCAAGTTGCCCAACTTAAATTTATAATAAACTCTTTTAATTTTTGAAAGGTTTTGATCATAAAAAATAAAGTCATTATTACTACTGTTAACTCTCATCCAATTAAGAGTTGTAGAAGTATAACTCTCAGTCGGAGTAAAATTAAAACTAATAATATTATAGCTAGGCAAGCTCACGTCTTTTTTTATACTAAAAAGAACATCGCTTCTAGAGTTGTTGCCCGCGTTATCTGTAACAGAGACTCTTACGTTATTTATTCCTTCTTTAAATAAGGTCCAATCCATCCCCCAATTTTGAAAAGCCAAATAACTTTTGTTCTCAAATTTAACAGAAGAAATAACTTCGCCAGCATTATCAATTATATAACTCATTTCTTTAATATTAGAGCTTCCACTATCCCTAAAAGAAACAGGAATATTAGAAAGCCTGAATTCATTATAATAAATCCCCTCATACAAAAAAGGTCTTCCGTCAGGCTCATGGTTATACCACCTCCAAGAATACTGGAAATCTTGAGAAGTGATGCTATGCAAAATATCTGGAGATGTTATATCTTTTTTTATCCAAAACAAACAATTAGAAGTTGTTAGTGTTCCTGCATTATCAGAAACAAGCACAGAGATACTATTGACTCCATTAACTAAAACACCCCACGATACGGCCCAATTAATAGAATAAGAGTCTACAGCACCTACCACAAAATTAGTGCTAATCGTTTCCACAAATGAACCTGAAGCATTGTCTACTTTATAATACACACCATAAATTCCAGAGCCTCCGGCATCTGTAAAGCTAACAGAAATACTACTCATCCATGGTTGTGGTTTATTATACCAAGTATTATATGTCGCCACCGGCAAGGTCATTGCATTATTATAGGAGGGGGGGATTACATCTTTGCGTACTGTAAATGCCTTACTAACAGTTGACCAACCAGCATTATCATTAAGCGAAACATATATCTCATTAATTCCATTTGTCAGCATGCTCCATTGAATATTCCAATTAGTATTCCTAGTAGGTTTATTAACATTGGCATCGATAGTCACTAACTTGAACCAACTATTATTGGATACAAAATAATAAACATCCTTTATTAAGGAATATCCTTCGTCATAAAAATTCAATGTTACATTATTAAAAAAGTCGGGAGTTGTATTGGTCCAACTTGGAGAATATTCAAACTTTCGATCAAAAGATGGTTTTTTGCTATCTAATTTAATTGTAAATAAAAGGTCAGCATCATAAATTATAGAATTCATGTTGCCAGCATTATCAGAAATCACTACGTAAATATTGTTTGTACCATCTTGAAAAAAATTTGTTGTAAGAACCCACGAATTATCATAATAACCAGTATTCATATTTTTAGAAATATCGTACTGAAGCATTCCTCCTGTCAAAACTTTTACTATATATCCTATATAATTTAAACTTGAGCCACCTGAATCAGTAAAAGTTACCCCACTTACCTCTATCGTAGGGATTGTAGGAGAAAATTTTTGATGCCAACCATTAAAAACATTAACATTGGAACCTGTAACAAAAGATGGCCTTGTTACATCTTTCTTTGCTGTGAACAACTTGCTAGTATCTTGTATGTTTCCAGCATTATCTTCCATAGTTGCATAGACATCACAGACGCCTTCGTCTATCCAACCCCAACTAAACGAAGATCCCAAGTAATAAGTTTTTCCTGAGACAACTAACGGGTAATTCTTGTTTATCCTAGTTGTTTGATTAAAAATATTTAAGGTAACTGCTCTTAAATTAGAATACCCTTCATCATTAAAAGTTATTCTTAATTCAGTTAACCAAGCAGGCTTTTGATTTGGATCAAGAGGGTACCACCTATCAAATTTAGGATCATTTACGTCCTCGCTACTAATCACGTTGGGAGAAGTTATGTCTTTTTTAATAGAAAATAACACAGGAGACACTTTCTCGTTTCTAGCGGTATCTACTACCTTAACCTTAATATCATTAGTACCTTGATTTAAGTGTAACCAATTAATTCCCCATTGTTGTGTATAGTTAGAGCTATTTCCTTGAGATACCCCTGGCAAATAACGCCACTCGCCACCATTCACATTATAAGCAATAGTGTACAGTAAGGAATGCCCTGAATCTGAAAAAGTCACGATTATATTATCGAGAAAACTTCTGTCCCTATTCTCGTTATACCAATAATCAAACTTTGGATCTTTAGAACTCTCCAATGAATGATAGTTAGGAGAAGTAAAGTCTAGCTTTACAACAAACTCGTCAAACGCACTATTGCCGAGCACATCATCTCTAGAAACGACAATTGCATTAACTCCTTCTGTTAACACTGAGGAAGATACTATCCATAAGTTAGCAGCATAGTTAGCAGAGCCATTAAGGTTTGCAATATTAAACCAACTCTTGATAGCGTTATTAGACACGAAGTATTCCATTTTTTTAATGCCACTCTCTGCATCACTAAAACCTAAGGGGTTATTTTTTGTTACCCAGTCAGGGTAATAGTTCATCCAAGAACCATAGGTCGAACCTTTCATGTTTTCTTTCCCATCTAAAACTGGCGCTTGAATATCTCGTTGAAAAGAAAAAATCTTTTGTTCGTATGGATTTCCAGCGTTGTCTTTTAACACTATCCAGAAATTGTTGGTTCCATGCATCATATAATCAGCTGAAGGAATATTGCTCAAACTAAAGGAATAACTAGAGGTATTCATGTTTTGAGAAAGATAACGTGTTGCCAACACTACTGTGCCCGCAGCGTTTTTGACATAATACCCAACGCTATTTAGGCGAGAAAACAAATTATCTGAAGCTACAAAATTAATCGTAGCCAAAAAGCTAGGGGTAGACCTATACCACTTACCAAAGTATTCAGTATTACTTGCACTTGCGTCTATGGAAAGCTGAGGTTGCACAGTATCTTTTTGTAAATAAAACACTTTCTCATACACACTGAATCCAGCTTGGTCATTAAAAGAAACATACACTTCATTGTAGCCATCATTAAAACTTGTAAATTGAATGCTCCAATTTATGTTATAGGAAGAAACAGGTGGCTGACTTAATATGCTGCCACTAGCAATAATCGTATTATTATTAGAAACAAAATATTGAATATTTTCTACGTAAGATTGCGTATCAACAAAATCAATGTCAATTTCTTGCAAATTAATTCTATTATAGACACCATCTGTTTGATGCCCACTATTAGAACTAAACCATCTGTTTTCATAAGAGGCTGTTGGCAAATACTTGGAAATATAAGGAGGCGTTAGATCTTTTCTTATTTGAAGAGGCATAATACTTCTGGTATTGGTTGCATTATCAATTATGGAAATCCAAAGCTCATTACGACCTTCTGGTATCTCTAACCAGTCAAAACCCCAAGGACTAACATAAGAATGACTATTAATATTCTGGTTAAGCCACCTCTGATAATTCCTGTTTTCATTAACTAAGCTAACACTAATAGCCTTTAAGTCTGAGGACCCCATATCATAGAAAGAAATACTAATAGTTTCATAAAAAGGAGTATCCCTTGTTATCCAATTCTGAAAATAATCATGGGAAGATAAGTTCGCACTTACATTGATAGTGGCTGGTTGAGTATCCTTGTTGATTGAAATTACCTTATAGGTCACATTGCCAGCATTATCACTCACGACAACTGTTACAGGATTTACACCTTCACTGAGCACAGAAAAGCTGACAGAAAGTTGCCTGATAACATTTCCCTCACCGTTTAAGGAAGGAATCTGCGTAGTAACACCTTCATACACGTAGTAACCTTGATCCAACTTTGCAGTACCGGAATGAGTAATGTTAATCGTTAACAAGCCCATCCAGTTTTTCGTTGTATTGTGCCACAATAGCAATTCACTTGAAGCACCCTCCACATGAATAATAGGCGCAGTAGCATCAAAAACCCTAAAAGAAGAATTAGCAGTAGGACTCCAACTACCACCTCCATCTCGAAAAGAAATTCCCCAATTATAGGAAACTTTCCACTCTAAGGGGAACCAATTATCATTAGTAAATTTTGTGTTGCTAAGTGGATAGTATATTTTCATAGAAAGCTCAGTGTCTAAAACCATATTGGCAGTATTTTCTCCCCAAAAAACAAAATCCTTAATACCAAACTCATTTTGAGTAGTAACTGCTATTCTGTAGTTAACTGCAGGTCCTCGGTCAGAATTATAAACCGCCTGAAAATAA
>JAQWCF010000061.1 GCA_028706105.1 Candidatus Margulisiibacteriota bacterium | reverse complement strand
GATTATAATGAAGACGAAAGATGCTCTAAAATTTTAACTGATTTTTTTGAAAAGAAAAGAAAGAAAGCTTAACCTTTATCCGAAAATTTCTTTTTCTATAATTTCACAAAGGATATGAATAATTAAACTATGGCATTCCTGTATTCTTGGGGTTATGTTTCCTGGTATACAAAGATTAATGTCACATGATTTATTCATTTTTCCTCCGTCTTTCCCAGTTAAGCCAATAATGCTGATGCCTTTCTCTGTACATACAGGAATTGCTTCTAAAATATTAGAAGAATTACCGCTTGTGGAGATAGCAAAAAAGATATCCCCAGCTTTACCCAGTCCTTCTATTTGCTTCTTGAATATTTGATCGTAACCAAAATCATTACCTATTGAGGTGATGATTGATGTATCAGTTGTTAATGCTATTGCTGCAAGCCCAGGTCTATCAAGATAAAACCTGCCAATTAGTTCTGCTGCAAAGTGTTGGGAATCAGCAGCACTTCCACCATTTCCGGCAATAAGTATTTTGTTTCCATTTTTAAGTGTTTTCACGCAAAGGTTTGCAACAGTTTCTATTTGTTCAAGTAATAAGTTATTTTTCAGTACTTTTTCTTTGAGTGCGATAGAGTCTTGAAATGACTCGAGAATAATTTTATTCATGATGATTATCCCTTCCTTGATAGTATATTAATATCATATAACGGGTTTATTGATGTTGGAAGGCTTTATTATATGCTGACGCCTTCTTCAATGAAGAACTTTAATGAGCTGTCGTCATTTAACGAGATATTGACATTGAGAGCTGAGTTATTGCTTATATCCGCTGTTTCTTGTATTTTGACACTTATTGTGTGGTCAGTTATTATTTTTTTGGGAGACATATTTAAAGATAAGTTAATTCTATCTTTTCGATTTTCAATCATCATTGCTTTTTCAAGTATTTTTTGTAACTGTTCATCAAGAAAGAAAAATTGCTTTAATGGAGAAATGATTTGCGTGTAGTTATACGGATATAAACTTATTTGTTGATCTATTTTGTTTATTAGTAAATTTTCCATAAGATATCCTTTTATTCTATTATATATGATTCTTCCCGATTTTGTTCAATTATATCATTCAAGTTTGTTCAAGTTTTGAATTTTGTGTTTTTAAAGAGTTAGTTTGTTGTAGAACAACTATAACAAAACTACTATTTGGCTTTGAATCTTAGTATCTTTCACTTGAGTGCCATCTTTTTCCATACAAAATTCATTTTTCCAAATCATGTCTTGATTAAGTGTCGTTTTAAGCGCAATAGCTCCTCTGTAATAATATTGTCCATTCTTAAAGATAGAAACAAAAGCTGCAAGATCACTTCCGTGTGCTAAGGGCAGAATAGCCGAAAACAATACTCCTGCACCGTTATCCTTTACTCCATTATTTTCCCCAACAAGCACCAAGGCGCCACCTTTAAGCTTAATATCCGCCATCTCTATAATTGCCTCGCCTGTTAAAACTGTGTGATTATATTTACCATAATCAAACATATTACTATAAATACTTCCTCTTATTTCAATCGTGTTTTTAACTAATGTTCTAAAATACATTCCAACAGCTTTTTTGGATTCAGTGACTGTTTCTTCCCATTCATTGGCTCCATTTAGTAGGTAAAAGTTTAAATCATGGTTTCTTCCAGTGTTATAGACCATTATTCCTGTTTCATTGTCTGGCAAAAGAGGATTATTTGCTACTTTCCAATCAAGATTCCAGAAGATAGGATTAGAAATAAAGTTACTTTCATCTTGGTCTTTGTCTCGTTCCATTGTTTCCACAGAAAATCTGCCAAGCCTCATTTGAAGCGGAAGAGAAGTTTCCGTATCTAAATATAGATTTGTTATTTCAGAATTACCTCCTGAGGAAATGTTGGTTTGTAAAAATACTTTGTATTGTTTATTTAAAGGAAAATTATAAATTAAATTTAAATTACTAACCTGAAATGTTCCTGTTCCCGCAGATACTTTTTCTGACCAAATGTATCTATAGTCAAAAAAACCTTCTAGTTCTCCCCTGCCTAGAGTGACGCTAAACCCCACTGAAATTGATAGCAATATACAGAATAATAATAATTTTTTCATTTGTACCCTACCCCATAAACTCATCGACTCAACAACTCACCAAATTAAATGCATTTCTTTTAAGACTTAATAGCTTTAATAACCTCTTCAATGTCATCATAACTACTTTGCCTCTTGTTTGTAAGGTCCTTGAGCGTAATTATTTTATTTTCAAGTTCTTCCTCACCTAAAATAATAGCGAACTTTGCTTTGAAAAGTAAGCCTTGTTTAATCCCATCCCCTATAGAATTTCGTTTAAAGTAGTATTCACATTTAAGCCCATTTTTTCTTAAAACATTCATGATTTGAAAAACTTTGTTCTCTGCCTCAGTCTCTAATCCAATACAAAAAACATCTATATCTAAATCTGTTTCTGGTAAAAGTTTTAATTGTTCTAAAACCATAATTAGCCTATCTAGCCCGATGGCAAAGCCAAAGGCTGGGGTTTTCCTTCCTCCAAGCTCTCCAATTAAGTTGTCATATCTTCCACCACCACAAATGGCGTTTTGTGCGCCAAGCAATGATGATCTTATTTCAAAAACTGTTTTAGTATAATAATCCAACCCTCTTACTAGATTAGGATCAACAACATAAGGGATATTGTTTTCATCAAGCTGGTCTAACACACAAATAAAATGATCATTACAATCCTTGCATAAGGCTTGCGACATAGAAGGCATTCCCATGAAATAAGTCTGACATTTTGGATTTTTACAATCCAAGATTCTTAAAGGGTTGTTTTCATATCTAGTTTGGCAATCTGTACATAAGTTTTTTACGATACTTCCGACAAATTCCTTCAATTGCTCACGGATCACTGGTCTACAAACGTCACATCCGACTGAATTAATCGCTATTTCTGCGTTTTTAATCCCAAGAATATCTAAGGCATGCATTCCCATTATCATCGTTTCTACGTCAAGCAAAGGTGAGCTTGAACCAATTGCTTCCACGCCCAACTGATAAAACTGCCGGTATCTACCAGTTTGAGGTCTTTCATAGCGGAACATTGGTCCAACATAAACAAGTTTCGCAACTTGTTGTTTTTGAAAATCTGATAAATGTTCCAGATATGCTCTAACAACAGAAGCTGTTCCTTCTGGTCTTAAAGTTATGGACCTATCTCCCTTGTCTTTAAAGGTGTACATTTCTTTTTCAACTATATCTGTTGTTTCACCCACAGCTCGTTCAAAAAGACCCGAGGCTTCAAAGATGGGTGTTGTGATTTCCTGATAATTAAATACATTAAAAATACTTAATATTTTATCAATAGTCTTCCGAAAGATAGCACTTTCAACTGGAAGAAGGTCTCTAGTTCCTCTAGGACTATTGTATTTCATGACTTTTTTGTTTGGTTATACTCGTTATAGTCCACGTCTGGTAATTTGTTTCTAACCATGGACCACCATGCTTTTGCGAACATTAATGTTGTTTTAATGTTTCCGCCTTCTTTGAATCTTCTTACTGAGGAAGACACCTTCAGGGATGGAACAAATTTAACTTTACCTAATTTGCTTAATCTCTTACCAAGCTCGATATCTGGGGACATTTTTTTGAATTTAGGATCATATCCCCCAACTTGTTCATAGGCTTTCTTTCTCATCAGGAAATTAAAACCGCTTGTATTGTGTAATCCAAACAACATAGAAACATACATAAAGCTTGTGTATCCAATTAAATTTAAGAAATTAATAGTTTTTGAACCATCATAAGTATCACAAGTGCCATAAACAACTACGACTTTTTCGTCAGTAAAATTTTTCATTGCTTTTTCTGCCCAATTCTTGGGATAGATGGTGTCAGCATCACAGAAAGTAATAATGTCGCCTGTTGCTTCTTTGGCGCCTCTTAAAACTGCGTGAATATAACCCTGATTTGTTTCTAGAAAAACTGTTTTAAGATATTTCTTGGCTATTTCAGAGGTTTTATCTTTACTGTTATTGTCAATAACAATGATTTCTAAATCTTTATATGTTTGTGAGGTTAGTCCTTCCAAAGTTTTTGCGATTGTTGCTTCTTCGTTATATGCCGGAACGATTATTGAGAGTTTCATAATTACCTCCTAAAAATTATGGTGGGCCCAGTAGGACTTGAACCTACGACCCACCGGTTATGAGCCGGTTGCTCTAACCAGCTGAGCTATGGGCCCGATTGAAACTCCAAGTCTGGTTAATTCTTGGATTTTTTGATGCGAGTAATATTATAACCGTAAAAAGAGAAAAGGGAAAAGGGAAAAAGCGTCGATTCAATGTGTTGTAAATTATATAATTTTTCCATTAATAAGAATGTCTGCTGTAAATCCACTAGGATCATTGTTTCTATCAAGTAAAATGGGTTCAATTCTGTCATCTATTTCTCTGCGCAACTTATAAAGAGCAGTAAGAGTTTCTAAAACATTCCCTTCAAAGTTATCTACAATCACCGCTACATCTATATCACTATTAGTGGTAGCCGTTCCCTTAAGTTGTGAACCATATAAATATAAACTACTAGGATTCACTATTCCTTTGACTAGTTTTTTATATTGTTTTAATTTTTTTATAATTTGTTGCTGATCCACTTTAAGAACTCCTTACTTTCCATAAACATTTTTGAACAAATTTCTTTATTTAATTGTTTTAATAATTGTTCTTTATAGCTTGGATATCTTGCTTCTATGTTTAGTGGGTCTAATTGATCGATTAAATCTTTCTGGTTTTCATTAAAGAGATTGTAGCATCCAGATTCTGTAGCAAGTTTTAATAAATTGTGTGTGTAGGGAGGATTTCCGTTGTTATTTTTTATAAAATACGCTTTTAATATTTTTTCCACAGATTGATGGCACATAAACCCTACATATAAATATCTACCTGTTTCTAGCATAGCTTTTGCTGTGTCTAAATCGTAATTTGATAAATCTAACCAATAGTTAATTTTTTGTTCATTACTCATATAGGAATATTAACATTTATTTATTATAAAGAAAATTGAAACTACTTTTAATTAAAATAAAGAAAGACATTAGACATGGAAACGTGATACTTGAGAAGGAAAACAATCTGATGAGGTGTAAATGGTTAATTTATTAGTTATTTAAAATACCAACAGCTATTCCGGTATTCGGTCCACCAAAAGTACGAAAAGCTATTTTGGTTCCAGCACCATTAATAACAGCACATTGTAAGAAATAGCCTGCTTCTATGCTGTAGTTTTTTAACGTTTGGTTATTTGTATCATATAAACTATATCCGCCAATAAAATCAACAAAACCTATTTTATTGTCGTCAGTCCAGCTTATGTTAGAACCTTGTCCGATAATATTCTCGGTTTCTCCTCCAATATCTCTGTATCCAACAAGATTTGCGGTAGTAACAAAAGATATATAGTTTCCATCTTTTGAAATATCTGCCTCCATATATTTAGCATCAAGAAGTGTTGATGAAATAGGATCATTTCCAGGTGTGCTTGTCCAAGCCATTAGATAAGCAGATGTCGAGCCTGGAGCCTGCCATCCCCAAACTACTATTGCTTTATTTCCATCAGCTGTCATTCCCTCTTATTATGATATCATTCCCCTGACTTCCATTGTCCTTCCCGCGCAGGCGGGAATCTAAGGTTAATCTCTTTTAGAATTTAATTAATTAAGAAATCAACTGAAAAAGTGGATTCCCGCCTAACGCTAAGCTAGACCTTCGGTACCGCGGGAATGACTAAAGCCATATAAAACAGACTAACAAATAAACAAATAAACAATTAAACAGTTACCATTCAATATTGGCTAGTTACGATTGTCTTTTGCAAGTTACCCATGAAATCTTTCCCTTCATATTGGATGAATTGTCGTGGTTCGGCTACAGTTATCCAAAAATAAAACTTTTGGGGAAAAAGCGTTGATTCGATAAGACCAGCGGCTCCAACCTCTATTTTGTAACATAAATAATCTTTTCCCTTGATAGAGATTGACTCTTGGACTAATTTTTTAGCATATAACAAAAACCCTCTGTGTATTTCTGGCAAAAAACTCCAAAAAATAATTTCCTTTTCTTCTATGGGATAGCCACGCATTAAATGAAAAAAAGAATTCATATCATAATAGTCTTTTCTGTTGCTGGGAAAAGAGTATTGGTCTTGACCATTATTTAACTTCACTAAGATTTGTTCCTCAGCATAAACCAATTGTTTAGTTGCAGAACCATCTGCGTTGTAATAATTAACACTTACAGGACGCAAATTGTCATGTTTCAAATAGATTCTTGCCCAACCACCATCTGAACCTTCTAGCTTAATCTGATGAATCTTTTCATCGTTTACGATAATTGTAGTTATTTGTTCGGTAGTTGTGAGTATTTTATTACCATCAAAGGTTGTATAGAAAATATATTCAGTGGTTGCTATTTTGTCTGTGAAGGTGGCAGAAAAAGTGAAGGTGAAAAGGTGAAAGGTGAAAAGAAAAAAAGTGAATAGTGAAAGGTGACGAGTGACTAGTTTCATGTGTTTATTATAACGTTTAATTGGTGAGTGGGTAAATGGGTTAATCCCCTACTTAATCCCCCTCTCAATTTTGCCTCAGCAAAATTGAGTATCCCCCTTATGAAGGGGGAATTATTTAATGTATAATTTATTTTATGACATATTATCTAGATAAAGATTGGTTAATTAGTAATGGTTTAGTTTCTAATGGTAAAACTCCACCATATAATCCTAAACTTATTGATAGAGCTAAGCAACTAAGAAAAAAAATGACTAAAGCAGAATGTAAGCTATGGTTTCAGTTCCTAAAAAATTATACCTTTCGTTTTCAAAGACAAAAAGTAATAGACCATTATATTGTTGATTTCTACTGTTCAAAAGCTAAATTGATTATTGAAATAGATGGGAGTTATCATTATGAAAATGATCAATTTCAATATGACCAAATTAGAACTGAAAGATTAAACATTTATAACCTTTCAATCATTAGATTTAATAATAATGAAATCCTAAATGACTTTAATAACGTATGTAAAACTATTAACAACCTTATACTTCCCCCTTTATAAGGGGGATACTTCGCGAAAGCGAAGAGGGGGATTAAAGCGACCGGGGGATTAGACATAAAAAAAGGGAGACAAAACTGTCTCCCTTTTTTTAACTAACAAAATTGTAGTTATTGATTATAGAGCGAAGTCTAAACCAACTGTGAAATCTTCAGCTGTTGTTGCTATGTTGTTTGTGTAATCAACAATAGCTTTTAAGTTATCATTTAATGCTAATGCATAGCCTAATGATAATGCTTGAGTTGTGCTTGAAGCATTATTTAAGTCATCAATATAATTTGCATATACTGATTGTGTTTTATCTAATGCATACTTAGCATAAACAGCCATTAACTGTCTTTGTACAGCGCCTTGTAGACCCCACATTACTTGAGCAGATAGGTCTACTCCTGCTAACATCATTCCATATTCTACTAATAGGTCATAGCCAATAGTTCCTGCGTTTTTGTCTTGGTTCATAATAATTGCATATTTACCCATTTTGTCTGCGTTATATGCAACACCTAATTTACCTGCTTCAGTTGCTGGTGGTACTAATGCCACACCATCATCAAATAATGTAGCTGCACCAGTATATGCTACTGTCCATGGACCAGTCATCCAACTAACACCGGAACCTACCATATCAACTCCAGCTTCTTTAAAAAATGCTGAATCACCATAGAATCCACCACTCTTCTTAGAAGAAACAATAGGAGATATACGACCAGCTTGACCCATTCCGCCTAGAATCTTACTTTCTACCCAAATATACCTTGTTGTACCAGCATTGTTCATAACATAGTTAAATGCTAAGTTCTTGTTGGTGGCAACCAAAGTAATATCTGTTTCTGGTGATTTGAAATTATTATCTTTGTTTGCTTGTGGGTTAAATTGAACTGATCCCTTTGCCCCTAAATCTACTGATGCGGCGAAAACGCCTAGAGAGAAAACTATTAAAATTGATAATACTATTTTTTTCACTTTTTACCCCTTTCGAAATTTTGTAATCTTTTACCAAAACTTTTTTATTCCTGAACATCACCCCCTATTATTTAAAAAGTCAAAACTTAGTGACTATTACCTGTACCCAACAATTTTTTGGAGATTTTTGCTGTTGCGGTAACAACTTTATTGTTCATTAACATTACCGTCACTTTCATAACTACAAGTATATCGTTAATCAGCTAATAAAATCAAGTCAATAATTCTATTTCCTACAATACCTCAACTTCCACTATTGGTTGACCATATTCCACTGCTGCGCCTGCTTCCACTAGAAACCTAAGAACTTTACAGTCATAGTCTAGCTTTTTCTGGTTTTTTAAGTTCATGGCTTTAATGTAATAAAGCTCTCTACCCTTAACAATCTTCACATTGGCGTCGATGGCACTTTGTTCAATGCTAGGGAAAAAGAAGCCCACGCCTTCGGAGACTATTTTCTTGATATTCCTTGTCTCTACTGGGGCAATTTCCTTTGTTTCTACTATTGGTTCAACTTGTGCTGGAGGGGTAACTGTATTAATAGCTTTTGTTTTCTTTAAGCGAATATTAGTTGTTTTATCCTCAAAGTTTATTGCACTTAGCTCAGAGTCTTTAAATGCGTCGACAAGCTGTGTTACCTTCTTTAAATCCATAATTACTCCTTTAACTTCTTTTTTTGTCGCCACCCTCTTATTTCGACAGGCTCAATACGTCACCTAAATTAATGAGAGGGTTATTTGAAGCTATTTATTAATAGTCTCAACTTCTTGTTAAAATTTCTGATCCGTTTTCAGTAATAGCAATCGTATCCTCAAACTGACAAGACCATTTCCCGTCCATTGTAACAACAGTCCAGCCATCTTCCAACACTTTTGTTCTCCATGTTCCCATATTTATCATGGGCTCGATGGCAATAACCATTCCAGCAACCAATTCGATGCCAGTACGTTTATTACCATAATGAGGAACAGAGGGCGCTTCATGAAGCTCAAGGCCCACGCCGTGTCCAACATATTCTCTGACCACACTAAAACCGTTTTTTTCAACATATCTTTGAATAGCGTGACCGATGTCGCCTATTCTGTTACCCGGTTTAGCCACTGCACAAGCAAGTTCTAAGGACTTTTTTGTAACTTCTACTAGTTTTCTAACCTTGGGATTAACGTCACCAACCATAAAGGTTCTGGTTGCGTCACCTATGAAATGATTTTTCGTCACTCCGAAATCAACTTTGACAATGTCGCCATCCATTAAGACCCTTTGACCGGGAATAGCATGAACAACTTCATTATTAACTGCAGTACAGGTGCTATTGTAATAGTCAGGAACATCTTTAAAGGAAGGAAAGCAATCATTAGCTGCACAAAACTCTGTTGCTAGATTGTCTATATCTATAGTTTTAACTCCAGCTTTGATGAATGAAGGCAACTTTACGTCTAAGAACTCAGCTACAAGCTGAGAGGCAATTCTGATGCCAGCTATTTGTTCTGCTGTTTTGATTATTATTTTGTTGTTTCTCACCAGTACATCCTCATCCGCCGAACACCTTGTATTTTTCATTATTTCTTTTTCGTATCGGCACCTTCTCCTGACAGAGAAGGTTTATTTATCTAATATATTTAATAAGTAATACCAACTTCTTCAATACTTACTGATTCAATTAGCTTTTAACTCTGGATTCCCGTTTTCACGGGAATGACATTCTCCAATTCACTGCTTCACCATTAACTACTCACTATTAACCATTTACGATTAACTATTAACCATTTACCATTAACAATTTACCAATTACAATTATCCAACTATGAGAGTTAGAAAGCACGCAAATCCATTCAACTTTAGCAAAGATAAAGAAAAAATACAAATTGAAAAAGTGTTTAGCAATCCAAAGAATACTCTTACTTTTGAGATAGGCTTTGCCCACGGAGAATACCTTTTAGCTAGAGCAAAAGAAGAACCCAATAACAACTTTATCGGCTTTGAAGTAAGAGAGCAACTGGTGGAAAAGGTACAGAAACTTGCCGAAAAAGAGGCTTTAACTAATGTGCATGTTGTAAATGCAAGCTCTTTAGTAAATATTGATATTCTTCCTGATAACTCAATCAAGGAAGTAATAGCTTTCTTCTGTGACCCCTGCTTTAAAACAAAACACCATAAACGTAGGATTATTAATCCCAAATTTTTAAAGGAAATAAAGCCAAAGCTACAAAAAGACAACACTTTATACTTTCAAACAGATGTTTTAGCACTATATAAGGCTACGCTTGCATATGTTAAGTCAGACCCGGATTACGCTCTATTACTAGAAGAAATCGTCACTGGGGTGCCGAATAAAACAGGGTCGATGTCTTTTTTCGAACAAAGATGTTTAGATAAAGAGTGGCCTATACATAGAATCTTGTTTAAGTTAGCCATCTAAATCCCCCTAAAGGGTGACTTGTTTAAAATGGATATGCTTAAATCCGAATAAATCACCAATACTAGAAATTAAGAGGGATTTTCTAGCTACAACGCCGATATATTGTCATGTTTAACAAAATAGTCTCTGTTAGAAAATCAATGGTGTTATTTACGGGTGGGACAGCAGCTAATGCCTATACCAAAGCTCTTCATGAAAAAACAAACGAACTAATATATATTATTCCTATTTCTGACAATGGTGGTAGTACAGGTGAAATACAAGGTTTCATTGGTGGTCCTGCCATAGGCGATATAAGGTCTAGGCTTGTCAGATTAGCTGAAGATAGCCCGATTAAAACAATCTTACAATTTCGACTACCATCAATAGACAACCAAGAAAAAGAAGACCCTTTTACTGTTTGGAATGATATTTTGTATATGAAACATCCTCTTTGGGAAGGAGTCCCAACAAAGTTTAGATATATTATTCGAGCAGGACTGAATACTTTTAATGCAACACTTCAAACTAAAATAGACACAACTAGGCAGTTTGATTTTAGCGCTGGCTCAATAGGGAATTTCTTTTTTAGTGGTGAAAGATTACATTTTGGTTCACTTTCAGCAACAATAGAAATGTTTAAGCACGTGTTGGGAATAGAAAAAAATACAAAAGTAATTCCTATTGTAGATATTAACAAAAGATTAACCTTAGGAATTAAAATGGAAAACGGAGAGTACCTGAAGGGTCAAAGCCAAATATCTCACCCGTCTGATACTACGCATGTAGACAAAACTACGACGACTCCTTTGCCTTCAAAAGTTGTTAAGTTAGAGTATTTGAATAAAGACTTTAATTATTATATTCCTACGATTTGTGAAGATGTTCTTCTAGAACTAACAACTGCAGGGACTATTGTTTATTCAATGGGCTCTTTTTATACAAGCTTGCTCCCCAACTTAATCCTCCCAGGCGTAGGTGAAGCAATCAAGCAAAGCTCCAGTAAAAAGATTTTAATTATGAACGGTTCCTATGATAGAGAAACCACTTATCTAGATAAGGAAGGGAATAAGCAGGAGTTAACCTTTGAGGAGT
>JAQWCF010000060.1 GCA_028706105.1 Candidatus Margulisiibacteriota bacterium | reverse complement strand
GAATATCCAGCTTTCTTTTCCAGTCTTTAATGATTCCCCAGACCCTCTGCCTTGTCAACGGACTACCGTTCTTTTTGGTAAAAACAGCGACTCTCTTTATTTCTTTCCACGCAATTATGAATTCTTTAATTTTCAGAGAAATAACCTCGGCAATGGGAACAACTCTTTCCTTTTCACCTTTACCAAAAACTCTGATTGTCCTTCTCACTAAATCAATATCCTTTAATGACAAATCGGTTACCTCAGAAACCCGAAGTCCACAGCCATACATTAAAGCCATCATCGCCCTATCACGTAAAAAAATCATCTCGTCCTTATAAAACTTCTTCATTTTCAAACCGCTCATTTTCTTGACAGTCTCTTTGCTGACCGTTTTAGGCAATCTTCTGTTTTGCCGTGGAAAATCCAAGAAAATCTTAAGATTTTCTTTAATAATTCCTTTCTTAAGCAAATAGTTAATAAAAGAACTGAGTGCTGAAAGTTTACGAGTAAGCGTTTTCTTTTCAAACCCTCTACGCTTCATCTGTAGCAAATAATCGTTAATATGTCCTAGTGAAAAGGAATCAGTATCTTTAACCTTTCCCCATTTAATTAATTGAAATAAATCTATATTGTATGCTGAAAAAGTATTCTGAGAGTAACCCTTCTCGTACTTCAAATACAAAAGAAAATCTTCAACCGCTTGCTCAATCTTCATCTATGCAATAGAAAAAATTATTTCGCCATGCGAAGAAAGCTTCAAGCTGACTGTTTGGTCGCCCTTTATCTCTTTTTTTAATAATTTGTGAGCTAACGGATCTTCGATGCTTTTCTCAATAATTCGGCCCAAAGAACGAGCACCAAACTCGTCATACTCTGATTCCTTGATCAATTTTTCTTTTACTGACTTAGAAATTTTAATTTTAATATTTTTTTCTTGTAGTCTCTCGATAATGTTTTGGATTAATAAATCAAAAATCTTAGACATAGATTCAAAGCCAAGAGGCTTAAACACAATTACTCCGTTCAGCCTATTAATAAACTCAACCTTAAAATTCTTCTTTATCTCGCTTTGAACATTTGCTTTAAGTGTTTCATAATCGCTCTGAGAACCGCCTTTGTTAAAGCCATAGGCCTTAACTTGATCTGAGCCCATATTAGTGGTCATAATAATTGTTGTATTTCGAAAATCTATCTTTCTACCCTGACTATCAGTCATAAATCCATTATCCAAGATTTGTAATAATATATTAAAAATCTCTGGATGTGCTTTTTCTATCTCATCAAACAAAATGATGCTATAGGCATTTCTTCTAACTTGAGCTGTGAGTTGACCAGCTTCATCATAACCAACGTAACCAGGTGGTGCGCCTATTAATTTAGAGATGTTGAATTTCTCCATATACTCACTCATGTCGTATCGAAGCAATTTGTCTTTATCTCCCATTAAATATTCAGTAAGAACTTTTGCTAACTCTGTTTTTCCCACACCTGTTGGCCCAGCAAAAACAAAGGAACCAATAGGCCTATCAGGATTTTTTAAGCCAGAACGTGCTCTTTTTAAAACTCTGGATATTTCTTCAATCGCTTCCTCTTGACCAATAATATTCTTTTTAAGAGCATCTTCCATTGTTGAATATTTATCCAGCTCATTTTCTTGCAAAGAAGTTAAAGGAATTTTGGTCCAATCAGAGACTACTTTAGAAATATCTTCTTTCTCTATTCTCACAACTTTTGTTCCTTTTTTTGCCATCCACTTTTCTTTTTCTTCGGAAATCCAAGATTCTAAACGTTCTATACTATCTCTATATTCTGCCGCCTTCTCATATTCTTGGTTTTTAACAGCAGCTTTCTCCTCTTTTTTAATTAAAACTAATTCCTTTTGGACACGTTTAATATGTTCTGGCAATGAAATGGAGTCTAGTCTAACCATAGCGGCTGCTTCATCAATAATATCAATTGCCTTATCAGGCAAAAATCGATCAGTAATATATCTCGAAGATGCTTCCACCGCATACGCTATAATATCCTCATCAATATCTACTCTATGGAAGGCCTCGTACTTATCTCTTAGTCCCTTCAAAATATCGATGGTTTCTTCCTTACTAGGCTCTGATACGTCTATCTTCTGAAACCGTCTTTCCAAAGCAGCATCTTTCTCAACATACCTTCGATACTCATCAATAGTAGTTGCTCCTATACACTGGATTTCTCCCCTAGCTAATGCAGGCTTAAGAATATTCGCGGCATCTAATGAATTTTCACCAACAGCTCCTGCCCCAATAATCGTATGAAGCTCATCAATGAACAAAATAATATTTGAGTCTTTCCTTGTTGCTTCTTCAAGTAATCGCTTCAGTCTATCCTCAAAATCTCCTCTGAACCTTGTTCCAGCTATGACAGAGGACAACTGTAATTCAATAACCTTTTTACCAATTAAATTCTCAGGAACTTCTTCGTTCACAATCTCTTGCGCTAAACCTTCAACAATTGCTGTTTTACCAACCCCTGGGTCGCCAATTAATACTGGGTTGTTCTTTGTCCTTCTAGAAAGTATTCTTATTATTCGTTTAATTTCATTTTCTCTCCCAATTACTGGGTCTAATTTATTTTCCTGAGCTAGCTTAGTAAGATCACGCCCAAACTGTTCAAAAATATCCGAACCAGATTGCTCAGGCTTTTTTGCTTCAACATCTTGCCCTGCAAAAAAATTATTAAAAAATTTATTAATATCTTCTTCTTTTTTTTCTTTTTTATCTGGCATCTCTTTTTGTACAAACTGCAAAAAAGTATTAATTGAAACACCTCGTTTGGTAAGATAAATAAAAGCAATTCCCTCTGCTTCTCTCAACAATCCAATTAATAAATGTTCAGGGCCAACATAGGGACTTTGCATCTCTTTGGCAGCATTATAGGAAAGTTCTACTACCTTCTTCGCTCTTGGACTTAACTTAACTTCTCCCTCAGCACCTCCTGGAGCCTGTCCTTTACCTAAAGCAGTTTCTATCTCTAAAATAAATCCAGCAACATCAATCTTTTCAGATTCAAAATATTTAGTAACAATCCCCTTTTCCTTAAGAAGCCCCAGCAACATGTGCCCAGTATCTAACAATCCATGCTCTAAACGTTTACATTCTTCCTGAGCAATGTACATAGATTTATTGGCATGCTCGCTAAACATTCCGTATACCTTATCAAAGGAAGGCTGGCTAAACTGCTTCAATAATGAATCAAGAAAAGGCGGTAAATTTTGTTGTTTTGCTAAAGAATCAATAAACGGTTTGGGGAATAATAAATGGTTTTTTTCCTTAGCGCATTCCTGACAAATATGCAAAGTTTTATTAACACCATTGATGTTTGTCTGCAAGGTTATAGTAGCATTTCGTTTATTACATATTTGACAAATCATACATGCATTATAGCGTTCATTTGTTTAAATGTTTAATTGTTTATTTATTCGCCACTTAAATTTATAACTGAGATTAGGTCACTGAGGTAATTATTGGACTTCGTTCACCGAGTAATTTTGCGCATCTCGATACGATTGCTAGGCAATCACTCGATGAACGCAAAATTGTATCGAGGTGTCGAAGTGTATGCTTAGCTTACTAACAATTCCTTCATTTCTTTAATAGCAGCCTCTAGTCCAACAAAAATAGCTCTAGAAATAATGCTATGTCCAATATTTAACTCAACTAACTTAGGAATTTTGGCAATATAACTTACATTCTGATAATTAAGCCCATGCCCAGCATCAACTTCTAACCCTATCGAGTCAGCATACTCAACAGCACTTTTTACTTTCGCAAGCTCAACATCAAATTGAGCAAGACTTGCATTAGAATACTGTCCTGTATGAATCTCTATTGCATCGGCACCTACATCTTTGGAATCCTTAATTACATCAAACGATGGGTCAACAAATAAGCTAACAATAATGCCGGCTTGCTTAAACCTCTTAATAACCTCAATCAACCTATCACGGTACAAGGCAACATTTAAACCACCTTCAGTAGTAATTTCTTCTCTTTTTTCAGGGACAATTGTCACTTTATACGGCTTTATAGTCAGTGCTTTTACGACAATCTCCTCAACTAATGACATCTCAAAATTTAAGGGAATTTTTATCTTTTCCTTAATTTGATCAACATCTCTGTCTTGAATATGCCTTCTGTCCTCCCTTAAATGGGTAGTAATTAAATCTGCTCCTGCTGCTTCTGCTATTAGCGCTGCCTCAAGAACAGAGGGCTCTTTGCCCATTCTTGCTTGTCTTAAGGTAGCAACGTGATCTATATTAACTCCTAACAACATAATCTACTCCTTTAAATAACCTCAACCTTAACTTTTTTCTTTGACTTCATACCAAGGGCCTTTAACGTATTCTCATCCACTCCTAAAGAACCTTCATCCATTGCCTTATCATTATCTACTATTTTTATAACCACTGTCCAGTCGGTATCAGGGTTCTGTAGTCTAAGCATTGTACCCAATGGATAATGGTTGTGAACAGCAGGCAGAATTCCATCATATGAAACTAAGTTTTTTTTATATAAAGTCATTGTTTTCTTAAATGATTGGTCCTGTTCATTACCTAACACGACCTTGTCCCCGTCAATATTCTCAAAAACTTTAACAGCCTTAATTAAATCGTTTTTTCTTTTATTATTTATATTCATTTCTTCTTGTGATAATTCTGCAATAACTTCCTTATCCCAATAAAGCAAATGCTTTCCCTTTGTCTTCTGCCAGCTTAAACCTTTAAACGAATAATTTAATTCACTAAAAAGTTGAATTTGAGCCAAGACAGATACGGCTCTCTCTAAGGTCTGCTGATTATTACCCAACAAGGAAAGAACCTCTTTTCCGTCCAAATAAGCGGAAGTAATATCTTGCCCTTGATACACAGTTCTAATGTACTCAAAATTTTGAGCAAAAAATACGGACGATAACAAAAGGGTGAAAACTAGTAAGCGCCTTGCCATGTAGAAACATACACCATAGTTTTCAACACTATCTTAACATCAAACAATATTGACCAATTATTTATATAATAAAGATCATACATCAACTTCTCATCAACTCTTGTAGACAAGGCAGAGCGACCATTAAGCTGAGCCCATCCGGTTAATCCAGGTAAAATGTTATGGCGCAAGTCATAATCGGAATATTTCTGTTTAAACTCTTCAACAAAAATAGGTCTTTCTGGTCTAGGGCCAACAATACTCATCTCTCCCTTAAGAATGTTAAACATTTGAGGCAACTCATCCAAGGAAGTTTTCCTAAGAATTTTTCCAATCAAAGTAGCTCTCTCGGTAGTGACTTTTGTATTAATTACTGGACCAGTCTCATCCTCTATGTTTTCAGGCATTGATCTAAATTTATACATTAAAAACTTCGTTCCATGAAGACCAACTCTCTCCTGAACAAAAAAAACACTTCCACCATCACTTATTTTAATCAATAAAGAAATAACTAAAATTAATGGTGATAATAAAACAATACAAGGAATAATGACTAACAAATCAAAGATTCTCTTAAACAAAAACTGCAAATCAGATAATTTGCTAGGCTTAATGCTAAAAAATGGCATTCCTAGATCATCACTACTTTCTAGCTTGCCCAAGGCTATATCCAGAAAAGAAGGCTGAAATTTCACGGAAATACCCAATCTAATAAGAGCTTCAAGCAACGCAGATACTTCTTCAACACTCAACTCTGCAGTGATAATAAAAACTGTATCAACTTTATTGTTAGAAACATACTCAAGCAAAGCATCTCTTTTTCCTAAATACTTAAAATTAGAGTCAACAGAATAGATTAATTTCTCAGGTTTTTTCCCAAAAGCTCCTAAAAGCTCATAGGTGTGACACTCATTGAATAAAATTCTTGCATAAATATTCTGGGCTATCTCATCTGTACCTAAAACAATTGCTTTTTTACAATTACCCCTTAAGTTTTTAATATAAGACCTTAAGTTGAAATTAAGCTGATGATTGATAAAAATAAATAAAACAGATAATGCTGCACCATACAAAAAAACATATCTGGAATAATCACCACCATATACTAAAAAAGTGGCAGCTATAATTAATGTCGTAGACAAAAACCCAGCTTTGATAATATTTAACAATTCATCAATACCGGAGAGGATACCTTTTCTTTCTTTGTAAACTCCAAATAAAAGCAAAGAAAAAACCCAAACTAAAAGGATAATGTATAAAAGATGTAAATATGTTTCTACCCGAGCATGTTGAACATAGTTTCCATATGCTATTTGTGTAATATCCCATGAAAATTTCATTTTAAACTTCAAGATATAAGCCAAAATATAAACAAAGCTAACAATAAGCAGGTCTGCAATAAACTCAAATAAAAAGAAAATCATTTATCCTTTACCTGATGCTTCCAGTAAAAGCATTGATTTTTTCATAATCATCTCTTGCCTTCTTATCATTATTGTTAGACTTAAAATATCTATTAAAATTTTCTTTACTGCTGTTTACTAACCCAATATTGTAATACAAATATGAAAGATATTTATAAACATCTTCCTGATCAGGGTTTAGAGAAATAGACTTCTTGTAACAGTAAATAGCTCTCTCTAGTTGATTGTCTTGATGATACGCCATCCCCAATCCTTTCCAAGCTAATGGGTCACTGTCATTCATTTCTAACGTCCATTTGTAATATTCAATAGACTTCGCCATGTCTTTCTTGTGAGAAAAATAAAGCTCAGCCAACTTCTGTCGATAATTATTAAAATTACCACCCTTAACCCAACCACCGTATGATTTCCCTGGCTCATAATAATTAACTCTGTCAGCACTAGCAATACCTTCTAAATGCTCAATCGCCTTATCATAATTGCCTCTGGCAAGTTCTATTTCAGCTAAACGATAAAAGGCTTCAACAAACCAATCATCTAACTCTGTACATTTCTGATACAATTTTATTGCTTCGTCTGTCTCGCCTGATCGGTGCAAATAAAAACCATAAGACATTTGAAATAATGGATTTAGTTGATCTGCTTCAGCTGCATTCTTATAAGCGACGCCAGCTAAATCGAAATTTTCTTTACGTTCTTCGGCTGTTTGTGAAACATTAAATAAACTTAAATAAATTGAAGCTATTCCATTCCAATACCAAGGGTTCTCTGGATTGATATTTAACATATAGGTATAAAGGTCTCTGGCTTTAACTAACCATTGTTTTTGTTTATCAATATCTTTTTCTTGCCTAGATAATTCCTCATAATTACGAACTTGTGTAATAAAATAATATGTCTCCCATGGCGTTAATTGTATGCATTTGTCTAAAAAAGAAATTGAGGCCAAATATTGCCCCTGACTGTTGGCAATAAACCCATTACGATAATTCTTCTCTGACATCCAAGGAAGTAGTATTTGCCAATATCCTACTGCAACCATTATTAAAACAATAATAACTATAATGATACGAGTGTCTTTTGATAAGATTACCGAAGGGCGAGGGGCGTGGGACGTGGGACGGTTTTTATTTGCAAAAATCATCGGCTTTTTTCTCCATATTAAATAACATAGCAAAAATATGTTCATATTTCTCATATACTTCAGAAAACTGCTCGTTACTTATATATCCACAACTCAAAGAAAACTCCAGCCAAGTCTGAGTTTCACTGGCTTCCTGAGATGAATCTGTCAATTTATTGATAAACACTGCTTTATACTTTCTTTTCCTCCAGCCTTCAGCTAAATTGGAACAAACTGACCGTGATGATCTTCTTATTTGATCTACCAAGGAATATCTTTCCTCTACAGGAAATCCCTTGGTTAACTCATAAATATTCATTGCTGTAGCAAATGCCAATTTATAAACCTCCATATCTCTTACATGTTTAATTAACAATAAACGTCCCTCATCCCTCGCTATTACGTCCTTCGTCATTCGCTGTGAGAGAATTTCCGAAACCATAATACCCTATAGCTAACCCTAACCCCATTAACATATAACCAAAAGAAGCCGTCGCAACTACTCCAAAATTAAAGAGTACCTGTCCTTGATAAAAAACAAATCCTACAAAAGTTGCGGCTATTAAATATAGAGATGGCTTATTTCTGTTTTTATGCATATATCCAATAATCATATAAATGTAAAAACCAATCACGAGAAAATACCTACCAATGAACCCCAAAAACCCGGTTGCTGCAAAAGTATTCACATATTCGTTATGCAACCTATCCGGTGTTAAATTATGGCCACCCTCTCTTCTAGCATATTCTACTCTACGATAAGAAGGATAAACTTCCTTGATAGTATCAACCCCAGTCCCCAAAAGAGGGTTGTCTAACCCCCAAGTTACTCCACTCTTCCACATACTCATTCTAGCTGACTTCTCACCTATTGCTTCTGAGGAATAAGAAGCCACTTTTCCCTTAGCGGTAGACAAAACATTGAGTTGCTCTTGTTTTTGGCCAAAATTATTTTCATAAATTGTAATTTTAGGAACAAAATAAAAAGAAATTAAAATAATAATAATTATTGTTACGGTATTTATTGTCTTGATAGGAATATGTATTTCAGAAAAACTTTTTTTATTAAATATTGGCAACAGCTTCAACACATATGCTGCTAATAAAATTCCTAAGTAAACAAACATAATTCCAAAATCTTTAATAGTCGGCGCAGCCACAATGAACCCAAAACAAAACAACAATAAAAATATTAGTTTATTCTTTAAAAGGATGCTCTGTTCTTTGTAATGTATTTTGTGAATTATAAAAATAACTAACAATAAAATATTGTAAATAACAAAATTTAATAAGCCAACAGAAATAAGTTGCATTATGTATGCCATCGCAATAATAACTAACCTGTCCAATAAATTCCAAATAGTTCTCTTAGAGATAACAATGTAAGAATATCCTATAAAATATAAAACAATAGGTATCCATGCAAAAATTGGTAAAATTTCATAAACGTGAAAAAGCAATAATATATAAATCATTCCAATAAAAACAGTAGTTAAAATAAAATCAAGATAATAGCTGAATTTTGAATCCTCTATAAAACTTCTATTAGAGAACATTAAGAAAAAGGTAAGTGCTCCTTGAAATCCAAGCCAAGTCCCTCTCCCCCAAGATAAAAACATTGCGGTATAAATTATTATTGTAAGAACAAAAGAAAGCAAATACAAAGAATGGAAAGTCCATTTTTTCATGGAGGATTGAAAATTTTTAATATTAATCATGTATCCAAAGGCCAAACAAATCATCATTCCAACGTAAGGTCCATAATGAACCGGATTATTAATACTACCGAAAGCTCTCGATGTAGCATCCGCTGACCATCTCATAAAATCAATACCATTACTTTGCACAATTCCGTAGGTTGCAGACATTGAAGCAGAAATAATAAAAGAAAAAAGCATCCAGTTAAAAAACTTAATTGAGTCTACCTGTTTAGCAAATACCATTAAAAGAAAAGCATAATTAAAAACAGTAATTAACCCTTCCCACCTGTCATATGCACCAATAATAGAAACATAAATATTTCTACTTAATAGGGCAGAAGCAACGTTAACTATAAGCCAAAAAAGTAAAGGAATTTCTAGTCCTGTTTTGTACCACTTTATTCCTAGTATGCTGTAATATTCTTTATTTTTATGCGCTTCACTAGGACATTCCTTTTCATAATCTATAAGCAATGCTTTAACTGCCCATAAACCTAAAACTGCTAATGAAACAAATCTAAGTAAAATCATTTTATTTACTTCAAATACGCTTCTAGTTGCTGATGTGAAAAATATTGGCACACCAAAAACAAAGACCAGCATTAATCCATTAATGGCTCTTTTAACTGGGTGTATTTTGTGCTCAGTAAAAAAATAAGATAAGAACAAGCAAACGACGATGGTTATCTCAACAAGTAAAAGATTATTTCTAATAAATTCTGTGAAACCAATCATAGATAAAGATTATATCATCAATGCATTTCTTCTGCACTATTTTGCTTTCAAAATTAATAAAAAATCCCCCTCTGCCTCAACCGGCGAAACAATCTAAGAACTTCTTATTCTCTTTATTGTCGCCACCTTCTCCAACCTCACCAGCTAAAGCTACTTTCATTTATTCAGCAACCTAACTTGTAGCTACCTCTCCTAACAGAGAGGTTTATTCACTATACGTTTTATTATTTTCTAAAAGAGAAGGTTTAGAAATTTGCATAAAAATTCCCAAGCCTCACCCGCTGGAATAAAACAAAAACTGCTTATTTTTTATCTTGCCAGCACCCTCTCCTAAAAGAGAGGGTTATTAACTTTACATTTTAATGTTTTCTTAAAGAGATTTTTCTAAAGAACATAAAAAATCCCCCTCTCTTTTAGGAGAGGGGGACTACAATTCACTTTATTTATTCCGTTCTCTACCTTTAGGGGGTGAGGCTTGAAGTTACATCATTCCGCCCATGCCGCCCATTCCGCCCATTCCGCCGCCCATACCACCACCGGCCATTGGCTTTTCTTCTTCTGGCTCTTCAGCTATTAAAACAGATGTGGTCAACAACATTGACGCTATACTTGCAGCATTTTCTAATGAACATCTGACAACCTTTACAGGATCAACAATCCCTGCTTTAAATAGATCTTCATATTCTTGTGTTAAAGCATTAAACCCTTCGTTTCCTTTGCTAGCCTTAACTTTTTCAACAACAACAGCACCTTCAACTCCTGCGTTATAAGCAATTGTCTTAAGCGGAGTTTCTAAGGCTCTTTTTACTATTGAAATACCTGTCTTCTCGTCTTCGTCTTGGGTGTCTTTTTCCAAATTAGACACTTTTTCAATTGCCCTAATTAGAGTGGTTCCTCCACCAGCAACTATACCTTCTTCAACAGCTGCTTTGGTTGCCGCAATAGCATCTTCAATCCTATGCTTCTTTTCTTTAAGTTCTGTTTCAGTTGCAGCTCCTGCTTTAATTATGGCTACACCACCTGCAAGCTTAGCAAGTCGTTCTTGAAGCTTTTCTTTATCATAAGTAGAATCTGATAATTCTAATTCTTTTTTAATTTGGGCAACTCTAGCTTTAATATCTTCGGCAGAACCAGCACCTTTAACAATCGTTGTGTTTTCTTTTGATACAGTAATTTTAGAAGCCTTACCTAACATTTCTAACTCAGTAGCTTCTAAGGTATACCCTGTTTCTTCAGAAATAACTGTAGCACCAGTAAGAATTGCAATATCTTGAAGCATAGCTTTTCTTCTATCTCCAAATCCTGGAGCCTTAACAGCAACTACATTTAATGTGCCTCTTAATTTATTAAGCACGATAGTTGCTAATGCCTCACCTTCAAAGTCCTCAGCAATAATCATTAATGGCTTTCCTAAATTCATAGTCTTTTCAAGAATTGGAAGAAGGTCTTTAATCACAGAAATCTTTTTATCTGTAATTAAGATAAAAGGATTATCCATTATTGCTTCCATTCTTTCAGAATCAGAAATCATATATGGAGAAACATAGCCTTTATCAAACTGCATCCCTTCGACTACTTCTAAGGTCGTCTCAAAGCCTTTAGATTCCTCAACAGTAATAACACCATCTTTACCAACTTTATCCATTGCTTCTGCAATTAAATTACCAATTTCAGCATCATTGTTTGCTGAAATTGAAGCTACCTGTGCAATAGAATCTTTTGTTTCAACTTTTTTACTTCTGGAAGTAATATCTTTAACTGAGATGTCAACAGCCTTCTCGATGCCTCTTTTAACTGCCGCTGGGTTCATCCCCATTTTAACACTTTTAAGACCTTCTCTGAAAATTTCATAACCAAGTACTGTTGATGTTGTTGTCCCATCACCAGCAATATCGTTTGTTTTTGAGGCGATTTCTTTAATAAGCTGAGCACCCATATTTTCAAAAGGGTCTTTAAGTTCTATCTCTTTTGCAACAGTTACACCATCTTTTGTTATTGTAGGCGAACCCCACTTCTTTTCTATTACAACATTGTGTCCTCTAGGCCCTAATGTTACTTTTAC
>JAQWCF010000059.1 GCA_028706105.1 Candidatus Margulisiibacteriota bacterium | reverse complement strand
ATCTAAGATGGTAAGCTTAAATGCCGTAACAACTTGATCATTTCTACTTCTACCAGTATGTATTTTTTTCCCAGTATCACCCAATTTATCAGTTAAATATTTTTCAATATTCATATGAATATCTTCAAGCTTTTCATCAAGGATAAATGTTCCGTTTTTTTTCTCTATCACTAATTGCTCTAAAACATTTTCTAATTGCTCTGCTTCTTCATGCGTAACTATCGCTTTTTCTCTTAATTGATGTAAATGAGCTCGTGTAGCTAAAATATCTGCTTTAAATAAATGAACATCATCAATTAGTGAAGACGTAAATTTTTCGACATCTAGGTTGGTTTCTTCTGAGAATCTTCCACCCCAAAGCTTATCGTTCATCTTTTTCTAAGCTTAAACGGTAAACCCAGCAACTTAATGAAACCTGTAGCATCTTTATGGTCATAAAGTTCACTCGCTCCAAAAGTAGCAATTTCCTCGTTATACAAGCTATAAGGCGACTCAACAGAAGATAAAATAATATTACCTTTGTATAATTTAACTTTAACTTTGCCAGTCATATTATGCTGAGTTTCTTTAATAAAAGCGTCCAGCGATTCTCTCAGCGTAGCAAACCAAAATCCATTATAGACAAGCTCTGCATATTTAAGTGCTACATGTTCTTTAAAATGAAAAGTATCTTTATCCAAAACCAGTGTTTCTAAAGCATGTTGAGCAAAATATAAAATTGAACCACCCGGTGTTTCATAAACTCCACGCGATTTCATGCCAACTAGTCTGTTTTCAGTAATATCAATTTGACCTATTGCGTGCTTGCCACCTATTAAATTTAATTGTTCTATGATCTCATAAAACTTCATTGACTTACCATTCAATTTAATTGGCACACCCTGTTTATATTCTAATTCCACATATTCAGGCGTATCTACTGCTTTTTCAAGCGGTGATGAAATCATAAATATTCTATTTTGGTCTGGCTCGTTTGCTGGGTTTTCAAGTTCTGCTCCTTCGTGACTTATATGCCACAAGTTTCTATCTCTTGAATAAATTTTTTCCTTTGAAACTGGAATAGGAATATTCCTAGCATTAGCATACTCTACTGCATCTTCTCTGCTTTGAATGTTCCAATTGGAATCCTTCCAGGGGGCAACTATTTTCAAATCCGAACCTAAAGCCATAAAAGTAAGCTCAAATCTAACTTGATCATTACCTTTGCCCGTAGCTCCATGGCCAACTGCAGTTGCGTTTTCTTTTCGGGCTATTTCAACCTGTTTCTTGGCAATTAATGGTCTAGAAAAAGATGTTCCTAGTAAATACTTACCTTCATACACTGCCCTTGCTTGAAGTGTAGGTAAAATATATTCGTTGGCAAACTCTTCTCGAAGATCTTCTATATAACATTTAGAAGCACCACTCTTGATTGCTTTCTCTCTGAGACCTTCTAACTCTTCTCCACCCTGCCCAACATCAGCAGCAAAAGCGATAACATCATAATTGTAAGTTTCTATTAACCAAGGAATAATAACAGAAGTGTCTAATCCACCACTGTAAGCTAAGACTATCTTTTCTCTCATCTAATAATTGTCCTTTCTCTGCCACTTCCAACAGAGACAATATCAATCGGAACTTCCATTTCTTTTTCAATGGCTTCAATATAAATTTGTGCATTTTTAGGCAACTCTTTAAATGTCTTGCAGTTTGAAATGTCTTCATCCCAACCTTTGAAAGTTTCATATACAGGAATAGCTTTTTCTAATATTTCTCGATCACTAGGAAAATCAGAAACAATTTTTCCGTTTATTTTATAGGCTTTACATATCTTTAATTCTTTCATGCCAGATAATACATCTATTTTTGTTAAAGCAATCTTAGTTAAACTATTTACATTAGCTGAATACTTCAGAACGACCAAATCAAGCCAACCACATCTTCTAGCTCTTCCAGTCGTTGTACCAAACTCTAGTCCTTTTTCTCTCAAGAACGCTCCAATTTCTTCCTTGAGCTCAGTTGGAAACGGTCCTTCTCCTACTCTTGTTGTATACGCCTTAACAACACCAATAACATCATCTATCATCGTTGGTCCAATGCCACTGCCAGTACAAGCACCACCAGCTGTTGGATTTGAACTTGTTACAAATGGATATGTGCCGAAATCAACATCAAGCATTGTGCCTTGAGCTCCCTCAAGAAAAATTTCTTTACCTTCTTTTCTTAACTTATGGATTAAAGAAACAGAGTCAACAATATAAGACTTCAATCGTTCACCAAACTTTAACAAATCTTGCACAACAGAGTGAATTTGTTGTTCAGTAACACCCAAAAGCTCTCCCCAATTTTTTTCTTTTATTCTGTCAGAAAGTTTGCTTTCATCTAATAAATCAATCATTCTAACACCGGTTCGGGATATTTTATCTGTATACGCTGGGCCAATACCACGAGAAGTTGTCCCTATTTTATTATCCTGGGTTCTACCTTCTTCTTGTAAATGGTCTAGCATTCTATGAAAGGGAAGAATCACATGTGCATTGCCACTGATTCTTAAATTGTTTACTGAAACTCCTCGAGCAACAAGCCCGTCCATTTCTTTCAATAAAATCTCAGGATCTATGACTACTCCATTGCCAATAATGCACAAAATATTTTTATAAAGAACACCTGAAGGAATTAAATGAAGTTTAAATACTTCTCCGTTTACAACTAAAGTATGTCCAGCATTATTTCCGCCTTGATACCTAATAACTACGTCACTTTTTTCTGCAAGAAGGTCGGTAATTTTTCCCTTACCTTCATCTCCCCACTGTGTGCCGATTAAAACTTTTATACTCATATTTTAATTGTTTCTTCCCAAAAAATATTTAACATATACCCCACCGTGCCGTGTGCTTACTTTTCTCTGAACCAGAATAATCCAGAGTGGGTCAGACCGAGGTCTGTTCTAAAACTGCCCAAAATGAACCGCAGTCCATTTCAAGTACAGCTCCCGTATTTTTTATGTTGGCTCATCTCTCAAGAAGCATCACCAACACGGTCGGGCGAAATACCTATTTACAAAGCAATCATAGCATTTATTATAAAGAATGTTAATTGTTTTATTACCTAGTTTTTTGCTCAAATAAAATATGACCTAAATTCAATACGTTCTTCTTCTAAACAACCAAAAAATAAGCAGTAAACAAAGAAAGAAAAAGGTAGGAATCCAGGCTGCAAAAACTGGACTTAGAAACCCTCCAATACCCATAGCCCTTGTATAGGCAGTTAAAAAGAAGAAAACAGAAATGCTTAAAATTGCAGAAGCTATACTAAAAATTATACCCCAAACATCTTTCGAGGATTTTACAAAAATTAAAACAAAAACAACACCAAGTAATGCGAACACTAAATTTACTACCGATGAGGAGAATTTCAAGTAATATTCAACCAGCATACTTTTGGGATCCAAACCAGATTTTTTCAAACTAATTATATTTTGTTTTATTTGAGAAGAACTCATCTCTTTAGGGTTTCTAATTTTCATATAATTATTATCCATATCATAACTAACTTTTATTTTCATCTCAGCAAAACCAGCCTCAAAACTTAAAAACCCATCATCCTCATAATTATACATTTTGCCTTCGCTTAGCAACCAATAACTATCAGTCCATAAAGCTTTTTTTGCTGAAATAACTCTAGGATTTTGTGCGCCAATATCATATATCATAATATCTTGCATACTGTTATCTTTTTTATTAATCTTTTTAACGTATACATATTTATTGTCTGTATCTTTAAAAAAAATATTCTCCTCCAACATTGGTAAGCTTTCCTTTAAAATGAGTCGGTGAATCATTGTATTCGAACGATAATTTGTTACAGGAACGATATATTCAGTTAAGACAAACGAACAAATAACAATAAATAAGGCAAAACAAAAAAAGGGAGCAATGACCCTTTCATAAATAACACCAGACGTCCAATAAATAGGAATTTCATTATCATTAATCATTCGAAAAATAACAATCATCACAGAAAAAAGTGAGATTACTGGTAAAAACAAAACAATTATTGCAGGGATTTTATAGATCAGAATTTTCACTAAAACAGAAGAGCTAATACCTCTGTTTACTACATAGTCCATTAAAGAAAAAATAACATCGGCTAAACCGATAATAACTAAAGCAAAAACCGCTACCAGAAAAGGGAAAAATAATTCCTTTAAAAAATAGCGGTCTATGATTTTAAACACTTACTACCAATTATCCTTGGCCTGTTCAGATTTGTTCTTTCTAACAGCCGCTTTCTTGTTACGTTTTTTAACAATTGAAGGCTTTTCGAAAAATTCTCTACTTTTTACTTCAAGTAATATTCCTTCTTCTTTAACTTTACGTTTAAATTTTCTAAGGACCTTTTCTATTGGTTCATCTGGGTTTCTTTTAAATTCTGCCACGACTTTTTCACCTCCAATCCTAATCTTTGCAAATTTAACTATACTCTAATTAAACTATATTTTCTTCAAAAACTCTACTTGTGATTTAACTATTTAATCGACATTTTTATCCAGGTGGCCAGGCAAACTGTCTTTTTCCTATTAAATGAAAATGAACATGCTCAACTGTTTGTTGTCCGTATTTACCACAATTATTAACAACTCTAAATCCATCAACGTCTAATTGGTTTTCCATGGCTATAATTTGAATTGCACTTGTCACCTCTGCCATCACTCCTGGATCCAGAGACATCATGGAAGAGTAATGTTCTTTTGGAACAACTAAACAATGAAAGGGCGCTACTGGATTAATATCCATAAAGGCAACAACATTACTGCTCGTATAAATAAAATTTGAAGGAATTTTGCCGTTAACTATATTACAAAAAAGACAATTATCCATGGATAAAGTCACCATCCTGATAATTATCCAATTCATAAGACAAACAACATTTCAAACGACCACAACATCCAGACAATTTTGGAATATTAATAGATAAACCTTGCTCTTTAGCCATTTTTACTGTCACTGCTGATCCTTTATTCCAATCAACACAACATAATGTCTTACCACAATCACCTACACCACCAAACAATTTTGCTTCTCCACGGCTACCAACTTCTCGTAGTTCCACTTTTGCATTAAGATGCTGAGATAAATCTAAGGTAAAAGGCTGAAAGTTATTTCTCTTTACCTTATTTTGTTTGTCTTTTTTATTATCATGTTCTTCCCTTTTATAATAAAAAATATATCTATGCCCATCAAATATTTTCTCAACTTTGAAAAACTTAACACTTAAATTATGTTGGTGCTTTTTTTTAATACATTGAATAAAAGCCTCAGTTTCTTCGTCTTTTAGTTTATTATATGCTTCTACATCTTCTAGTGTCGCGATTCTTACTATTCTTTTAACAACAATCTCACCAGCAAATTGTTTCATGTTTGGTAATTCTTTTCTTAAAGCGATTTCTCCAAACTCATGACCTCTATTCGTCTCAACAACAACTTGTTGATTCAAAATAACAGGAATCTGTATTTTCTGAATAGGATAAACTTTATCAAAAAACCTAAACTTAACTCCAAAATAAAGAGTTCCTTCACTTTTTTTGTTTGGCTGATTTCTGCTATCTTCTTGCTTGTCTAATATACTATTCATCTAATTCCTTCATTTCTAAAAACATTAACAACAAATTATTCACAACACTTACAGGACGATTAAGATATAAGTGGTATTTTCTTACAATACCAGACAAATGCAAGAATTTATTTTTACCAGAAGTTTTAAACTCTTCTATACAATAAGATTCTAGCCTAATGAAATACTCTCTAACTTCTGCCCTGTCAAATTTATGAGCATCAATATATAACAACAATTCTTGAACACTGTTATTCTCTATAAAATCATTAAATTTGTCTACCGAAATAAACTCTGGTAGCTCTTGAGACACATCTGAAACTAAATCATAACCAAAATTAATTACCTGAGACCTAGAGCGAATAGTGGGTAATAACGAATATTGATTAGCAACATCAAAAACAAAAACAACTTGTTCAGGGATATCTTCTAATATTTTCAGTAGACCACTTAAAGCCGCCGGAGTAAGATCTTCGGCTTGATCTATGTAAATCAATAGATAACCTTGATATGAACCATTAAGCACTTCCGTCCTTAAGTCACGAATTTCTTCAACTGAAATACTTTTCTTCTTTTTAGCTTTATCCTCCTCGTCGCTATCTTTGGAAATCAGCCTAAAGGAATGAAACCTTAAGTCATTGATAGCTTTACAGTTATTGCAACTCCCACAGGGCTTATCTTTAGCACTACAATTCAAAATAGAAGCAAGATACTTAGCAGTAGCTAGCTTCATAGTGCGATTATTTCCAGCAAAAATATAACTTGGAAAAACCTTATTATTAATAACAGAATTATTAACTATTTTAAAAACTCTATCATTTATAGCAACATTAGAAACCATATTTATCGTTTACCACCTTAATTATTTGTTCTGTAATAACTTCTACTGAATTTTGAGTTGTATTTATAAGTTTAACTCTCTCAGGCTCAGCCTTCTGTATTTCTAAATATTTTGCTCTAATGATCGAATGGAAAACAGCGCTTTCATTTTCAAATCTATCTGTAGCAATTTTAGTAGCACGTTTAATCCCCACTGCATAATCAACATCCAATAAAATTGTTAGTTCTGGTGTTAAGCCATAAGCAGAAAATTCGTTTAAATAATTAATTGTTTCTCTTGGAAAACCTCGCCCTCCAACCTGATAGGCGATTGTAGAATCAGTGAAACGATCACATAAAACGAAAAAACCCTTCTCTAAGGCTGGAATGATAATTTCTTTAATGTGCTGAGCTCTATCAGCTTGGAACAATAACAACTCCGTTCTATCACCAATTACTGTATTATAAGGATTTAGAATCATCCCTCTAAGCTCACCACCCAGCTTTGTTCCACCAGGTTCTCTTGTTACAATAACTGTATGCCCTTTGCTTTCCAGGTATTCCGCCAATTTATTAATCTGCGTTGATTTTCCTCCACCTTCTGGTCCTTCAAAGGTTATAAAATGTCTGTTACAAATCTTTTTTTCCATATATTTTCACTCTCCTATTTGGTTCTTTTCCAATACTCTGACTAATAAATCCCTGTGCAAAAATTAATTGATGCTGGAATCTTCTAATGTAAGAATTAGCAACGGGTAGTTCGATGGGTATTGAGGTTTTTTTATATTTTTTTATAGCTGAAAAAACTATGTCTTCGGCATCTTCAGTTTCAGAAGACTCTTCTAATCTAAAATAAAACCTTAGAAATTTTGTCAATTGTGGAAATGTAGAAGACTTCACAGGATACACTTGTACTTTATGGATTCTCCCATATTTTTCAATGGAAGAACTCCTCTTTAAACTTGACTTTGTAGTCAAAATTATATCTGCGTCTTCAGGCTTATTCACAATAATGCCCGGTAAACCCAAAGAATCTAATGCCAGCTCAAAATTTGCTCTGTTAATAGAAAAAATAAAGAACTTAACCGTCTTTTCATCAAGATGTACATCATCAAAATCTATAGGCAATTCCTCTTCAATCCCAACAGACAAAGTGCCATCATCCTTGATAGTTCTCGTTTCCGAAGAAATAGGTTTTGATCTTAAAATTGAGTCCACCACCGAAGCTACATCCTTGTAGCAAATCAAATGTTCTCTGTCCTTTATTTCAACAATTATATCAAAAGTAGGATTAGCTACTCTTTCTAAAACAGTTTTTTGCGTCCCCCTTCTTTTAGCTTCTTCGTCACCCAACGTAGCAGACTCAATACCACCAACTAAATCAGACAACGTAGGATTTTTTATTAAATTAGTCATTGTTTGTCCATGGGCAGTAGCAATCAACTGAACGCCCCTTTCTGCAATAGTTCTAGCCGCTTTAGCCTCTTCCTCTGTTCCTATCTCATCGATAATTATTACCTCTGGCATATGGTTCTCAACTGCTTCGATCATTACTTTATGTTGCATATCAACATCCTTAACCTGCATTCGCCTCGCTCCACCTATGCCTGGATGGGGAATATCTCCTTCACCGGCAATCTCATTAGAAGTATCAACAACGACTACCCTCTTGCCTTTTTCTGCCAAAAGCCTAGCTGACTCCCTTAGCTTAGTGGTTTTGCCACTTCCTGGTGGACCAAGCAATAAGATTGACTTATTGGTCTCTAATAAATCAGAGATTACAACAGCAGATCCATAAATAGCACGACCAACCCTTATCGTTAAACCAATAATCCTATCTTGTCGATTTCTGATAGCAGAAATCCGATGCAAAGTCATATTGAGCCCTGCTCTATTATCTAAAGAAAAAGAACCTAACTTCTCAACAATAAAATCTATATCAGCAAGAGTAGCAATATGGTCAAATTTATAAGTAGCCTTTTCTTCGCGTACCTCTATATTCCGACCATAATCTATAACAATCTCGTCAATATTTGCAAGTGAACACTTCTCTTTAATAAGCGTAGCCATAAAGACAGGTAAAACTTCAAATAAAGAATGTAAATCCTCAAGATTTGTATTCATTATTTGCCTCTAATGGCTTTCTTTAAAGCACTTCCAGACTTAAACCCAACATAATTACTGGAAGGAATAGTTATTTTGCTATGATCAATAGGACTTCGTCCTTCTCTGGCTGCTCGATGCCTAACTTCAAAAGAACCAAAGCCTACCAAATTAACATTTTTTTCTTTTTTTAAAGCTTCTATGATTTCATCAAAACAAACATCAATAAAATAAGCGACATCTTTTTTTGTCATGTCTACTCGCTCAGTTATCTTATCAATTAAAACTTTTTTATTCATTTAAATGTCTCCTTCCTTCAAAAGCTTTATATAAAGTCATTTGATCAGCCCATTCCAACTCGCCACCTACAGGAATCCCATAAGCTATCTGAGTGAGTTTTAACTCAAAAGGTAACAACAATTTTTTTAAATAAAGCATTGTAGTCTCGCCCTCAACCGTAGGTTTAATAGCAAAAATAATTTCATCGAAGTTACAATTTTCTAATCTTAGTAGTAACTCTCTTATTCTAAGCGAATCAGGACCAATTCCATCCAGAGGAGAAATAACACCACCCAAAACATGGTACATGCCTCTATATTTTCCCATCCCTTCAACAGCGAGAAGGTCCTTTTGGTCGCTCACGATACACAATTTGGTATGTTCTCTAGTTTTATCATTACAAAGAGAACAACCCTCTTCCAAACTCATAAAACAAAAACAATTCTCACAAAAAGAAATTTTTTCTCCTATTTCTGAGATCATCTGAGCTATTGTTTTAACTTCAGGCTTTGGAAGACTTAATAAATAAAAGACCAAACGTTGAGCTGTTCTTCTACCAATGCCAGGCATTTTAGAAAACTCATGGATTAAATCATCTAAAGGGTTTTGATATTCCAATTTATCCTAGTCCTGGAATATTTAAACCCTTAAACTGTCCAGCTGATCTTGCAGTTACCTCTTGAAAAGCTTTATTGACGGTCTCTTTAATAACACTAGCTATTTTTCTAGGGTCAGATCCTTCGGCTATTTTTAATTCTTTTATCTTCATCTCTCCAGTCATAACAACAGTTACTTCATTGTCTTTAGAAGAAACTTCCACACTTATCTTTTTCAATTCCTTCATTTGTTTTTTCATTTCACCCAACTGCTTCATCATATCGCCCATATTTCCCATATTACCAAACATACTGACCTCCAATTAATATATTATTACTTTAAACATTATACCTTCTAGCTGCGAATTTTAAAAATGTAAATGCATCTGAAAAATACGATAGGTATGAGTTTTTGTTCAATTGTTAATTAGTTCAATGTTTTATGCATGCATTAAGGAAATAAATAAATATTTATCGTCTAAAACAAGAAACTAAAAAACTTATCTTCAAAAAAATTAGTTTGTTTTGACACTCTCTAATAACATAGAAAATCTATTTAGAATCATCCCTGTTGGTTCAACAACTTTTTTGTCCTGCATACCAAAAACTCTATAAGCTGTTTGTCTCAAGCTATTGCCGACCTTTGTTTTCGGAAAAGCATAAGAAACGGGGGATCTTTTTTGAATAGATTCTTTTACGGTTAGTGGATCCTCTAAAATAAAACCATAATTTTTTAAGGTGTATTTTAAAAATTTATCAGAAGCCATATTTAATTTTCTAAAAACAGCGTCTGCCTCAGTAACGTTTCTAACTCTATTAATAACAACGCCAATGTCATCTGACTTGCGGTTCATTTTAATCACTTTAATTATCGCATACGCATCTGAAAGAGAGGTAAGGTCTGGAGTTGCGATAACAATCGTTCTATCAGCAATAGAAATCAGTTTCATGACATTGTGTGACATACCTGCTTCAGTATCCAATACTATTAAATCATACTCTGAGTCCAGCAAGTTTAATTGTTCAGTAAATCTATGTCTTTTTTGATGAGAAATGTTAGAAAGTTTAAAAATTCCAGAAGCTCCAGGGATAATATCTATTCCTCCTGGCCCTTTAATAATAATTTCTTTTAATGTCTTTTTACCTTCAACAACATCCATAATGTCATAATCAGGATAAATTCCAGTAATTATATGGACATTAGCCATACCAAGGTCTCCATCAAATACTAGTGTCTTTTTGCCTAAAAGAACTGCTTCAATAGCAAGATTAACAGAAAATAGGGTTTTACCAACACCACCTTTACCGCTTGTAACTGCCACTATTTCTGCTTTTTTGGAGCCCATTTTACCCTCCTTTATTTCTTCAGCATCCCCACTAGTTGTAAACATAAACATAATTCAATTATACACACTACATGTAGAGCAATCAAGTCAGTATTGTGCAAAAATTATTTTGCATTTATAATGAACAAATGGTCAACAATAAAACATTAATCAGAAAAGCAAAAATAGCTGATGCAACACTTATCAAAGCTATCTTAGACGAATATGCAAACCAAAGAAAACTACTTGCTAGATCGCTTCAATATATCCTTGAAAACATTCGAGACTTTCAACTTGCCGAAATAGATGGCGAAGTAGTAGGAACCTGTGCTTTAAAAGTATCAACAACTAATCTTGCTGAAATTAAATCACTTGCAGTAAAAGAAAAGCATATTGGAACTGGAATCGGTGCCCTTTTAGTAAAAGAAGTGTTAGCCGAAGGAAAAGAACTAGGAGTAAAAGAGTTTTTTGCTTTAACCTATGTTCCTGACTTCTTTTATAAGTATGGATTTACACTAATACAAAAAGAAGATCTGCCACATAAAATTTGGACTGAATGTGTTCATTGCCCCTTTTTCCCCAACTGTAACGAAACCGCGGTAATCCTTCAACCTTAAAAATCGTCAAAATCAATATCATCAAAGTCCAAATCTCCACCTAATAAATCATCCCCAGATGGATCCTTAATTACTTCTGGTTGCTTAGAAAAAGAGGATGGACTACCTCCAGCGCCACCTTTACCCATTATTGAGGTTATTTGACTAACCGTGTCTTTATACGGATGATTCTCGTAAGTTCCTTGTCGAAGGAATAGATTAATAGGATCAATTTTATCTATTGCCCAATCTATCTTTGGATTACTTCCCTTAACATAAGCCCCTATGTTTATTAAATCCTCTGCTTCTGTATATCGCGCCAAAGCCTCTCTCAATAAGCCCGCAGCCCTAATGTGCTCTTCACTATTTATCGCCGTAAATAATCTACTAACGCTTGCATTAACATCCACAGAAGGAAAATGATTCTTAGCTGCTATATCCCGAGAAAGAATAACGTGACCGTCCAAAATCCCTCTTGCTGTATCGGCTATTGGTTCATCCATGTCACTACCTTCAACCAAAACAGTGTAAATAGCTGTTATTGTTCCTATTGGGGCAGTCCCTGTTCTCTCCATCAATCTTGGCATCAGAGCAAAAACTGAGGGAGGGTATCCCTTTGTCGTAGGAGGCTCACCAGTAGCCAAGCCTACTTCGCGTTGAGCCATGGCATATCTAGTAGTACACAATCGGTTCATCCACATCATACGCAACCCTGCAAAGAACAGCATCGGTAGCATCAACACCTGTGAACATCACGCCTGTTCCTGTGATGGTTTCATCGCCTGTAATCTCGGTCATGCCTTCTTCGTTCATCTTCCATGCTTCAATTACTGACAAGACGTTCTTTGAGAATGTCAGCCCT
>JAQWCF010000058.1 GCA_028706105.1 Candidatus Margulisiibacteriota bacterium | reverse complement strand
TACTCAATGTAACGCCTCCTGTCATCTTTATTCCTCCTTTTTATTTATATTCAAAAGAAGGTTATTGTATACCAAGGGTGACATTTCTACTTTGCTCAGGGGTGACATTATCACTTTGGGCTAACAATTCATACAAATCACCTACAAAAACAAAAAAATTATTGTTATATTATTTATATAATTTAAAATATAGATATACGTTGTGCATCTAATATAAAAGATTGGAGGTATTTTTATTAACTTATTAAAATAACAAAGAACTAAAGGAGATAAAATGAAGAAAATTATATTACTAATTGGAATCCTTGCTTGTATGAATACCACTATATTTGGTTTTGCAACACTTACGGCACCTGTAGGTGGTGATCCTATACTATTTGCATCTAATGTGAATGACGTAGATGTCTACTTGAACGGGAAAATGATTGGGAAAAAGACAAACACTGATTTTACTTATAAAGTTCTAAGAGATGGCGAAGATAAAATATTTACATTTAAAAAAGCTGGATACTCTGATACCACAGTAGTCTTGCAAAAAACTATGGCCCCTGTGTTTTGGCTTAACTTCATAATTGGCGGAGTTTGGGGCTCTTCGACTGATAGTCTTTCTACAAAAAACAACATGCAATACTCACCAAATCAATATTACGTCGAGATGAATAAACTATAAATAAAACAATGGGTATGAAGCAATTTGTTTTTTTAATATTGCTTCTACCCATTATTTCTCTAGCGAATACTAAACTCCCAACCAAAATTTCAGACGAAATAAAATCATTTGCTTTATTTAATTATGATAATCTTATTGCTGATGGTTACGAAACCGAAAAACCTTATATTCGTCAATTAGCTAATATCCTTAACGAAGCAACCGGTGTATCCACTTCAATATTCTTTCAAACATTAACTAATGAAGAATTAATAAATGAATCTAATCCAGTAAAATATATGTTATTACTCAATAAAAAAACCATTGCTGTTAGTAATTATTATTTTGCAGATGACTAAGTTTTGCATTTTAATTTTATTACTAATAAACATCTCTTTTCTTTTTTCAGAGGATTTTTGTTATAGTCGAAAATGGTTGAATCTACTTTACTATGAAAAAACTGGCTCAGATTATACGAGTCTAGTCGAAAATAATGTTTTTTTTATTACACCACAAGGGAAAACTGATCCGAAAAAAGAATATGAAGCTTCATTAAAACTAGTTCAAAATCAAGATTTACAATTTAAATCAAACTTTCCCTTACGTTATAAGTACATAGCCCTGCAAAACAATATTAAATACGACCCAACTATCTCTATATCAAATAATGTAAGCAGTGTCATAATTGCTTTTCCTAGTAGCTATATGAGCAATCCAGCATCAATGTTTGGACATTTATACTTAGTCCTCAAAACTGACAAAGGAACACTTGATAGTGATATTCTCCATTATGTTGCCGATACCGATGGGGATCGAACAATTAATTACATATTCAAAGGTCTTAGTGGTCAATACAAAGGTTCTTTTATAAAAGAACCTTATTACAAAGAAATCAAAAAATATAATTATGTAGAAGCAAGGGATATTACTTATTATGATTTAATATTATCTGAAGAACAAATTAAGAATTTACAACTACATTATTTAGAATTAAAAAATTGTTTTTTTTACTATTATTTTTTAGATCAAAACTGTGCTTCTTTTATTGGAAAACTATTAAATGTTATCCTTGACAATGATATCGTTACAAAAAGAGCATACGTTATGCCTTCTCAAATCATTAATGATTTATATAAATCATCTTTATTAGAAAACGAGGCAATTAGAATAGCCAATACAAGAATATTTAATCGTCTTTTCAACAGCTTGTCTAACAAACAAAAAATAAAAGTTATACAACTTTTCTTTGAAAAAATAAACGAACACTCACCTGACATTGAAGTATTGAAAACATTTATTATAATTTCAGAATATGTAATTAATAATCACAGCAATTTATCAGACACTATCAGATTTAATAGAATTACTGCGTACAAAAAACTAAATGATTTACAAGTTTTCAACATCAGGCCAACCGATCAAAAAAGTGAAAATGTAAATAAAATTCAATCTCAATCTATTGGCTTCTCTCATTTATTCGAAAATAATTATGAGTTTAAATTTAATCCAATTTATTTCTCGGAATTTGTTCAATTTGATAAAATTGAACACACAAGTGTTAGATGTCTGGGAACTAAAGTATATGTTTATAAAAACATAAAACCTCTCTATGTATTAGACTTAATGGATCTAACAAGTATTACCCAATTCAATTCAGTCCTAAATTCATTTTCATGGGGGATAAAAAGTACTATCGCATATCAACAATCTTTTATCACAAACCAAGAATTTACTTTTGGATACGGGTTAAATTCAATTAATAGTGGTATTTTTTATGGATTGATTGGCATTAATCTTACAAACTATGACGACATAAATGAATCACCTCTAGCCAATAATAACTTGCAATTTTCACCAACAGGAAAAGTAGGATTAAACCAAAATCTAGCTAAAAATCTAAAAGGACGGTTGTCCTATCAAAATAAGTTTCAAAAAGACTATATAACAGCTGAACTGATTTACAAACAAAACGATTTTTTAAATAAATTAACTATACTTAATAATAACAATACAACTACAGTTAAATTATCAGTTGAATATCTCTTTTAATAAAATATTTTCCGACCAATCAATAGGTGCGACAAGAATTACCCAAAAGTCACGCAGCGAGTTGGAGCACTCTTGATTTTTGGTTACTTTTGATCAAGCAAAAGTAACTATCAATGACAATCACATTACTAAACGCTATAATTCAAATAAGATTGGGGGATCTATGTCTAATCATTTAGTTATTCATCTAACAGACAAGGAAACACTTTGTCTTCTAATCAATTATGAAAATTCAATACTGCAAACCAGCATAACAACCCAACAAAACATTTCAACAACATTATCCGCCTTAATCAAATCAAGCAAAGAAAAGATAGACAGAATAATAGTTATTCCAGAAACATCTACCATTAAAACAACTTTCATCAGTCTTAATATGGGGGCTACAGACAACTTTAATGAATCGCTCATAAACCAACTAGAAAATCACTATATATCAACAAAAGATACTGTTATAAAATATAAAATCATCTCCGAAACACATGATGAAAAGATAGAATATCTGCTTGCTGTTCTAATTATTCCTCTTAAATTATATAAAGCTATCTCTAAAAAAGTCTCTAAAATTATTCCTAAAAAAATTATTCAATGGATACCTGCCAACTACTGTTTAAACTTATCTATTATTGATAGCGAGGAACTCCGTGACGCGCCACTGATTATCCATGTAACTGAAACCCAAACCAATATAATCATTAAGACTGGAAAAGAACTAAAGGCCATCTCCTCACTGCCCTTCTCCACCGAAAATCTTAAGTTATGCTTAAAAGAAGATGGGCTTTCTGATAACCAAATAAATAATAAGTTAAACCTCAAGCTAGCCTTTGATAAAGAACTCGGATTTAACACAAGATTACTTATTAATGACACTCTCTCTGACTTACAAAAAGAGATTCAATTTATTTGTTCTAATCATAAACTAACCATCAATTCTTGCTACATAATTGCCAACCAATTAAAGCACTCCGACTTAGCAACACTAATATCCAATAAACTCTCCATCCCCTGCCAATACACTTCTCTACCAGAAAAAACATCTACACCAGACATGACAAGCCCTCTCCTAAACAAAAGATTGCTCATTATGGCAAATAAGGCACTAGAACTTGTGCAAAATATGCAAATATTCATCACCTATATTCCTAAAAAAACATTTTCAGAAAATAAAAGCATTGTACTTACAATCATGCAAAAAGAAATAATTAAATTTGCCTTATCCTTAATAGCTATTCTTTGTATTGGTTTCTATCTTAATATCCAAATTTCTGCTGATGCTGAAAAGGCAAAAACAACTCTCTATGGGATCAAAGAATTGGTTACAGCAACTAAAAGCCAATATATTGATATGTCTGAGTCCTTATATAAAACAAAACAACTAGAAAAACTACAAACAGAAGTAGCTAAACGCGAAAAAGAGAATCAAACAATAACTATTATTCTTCAGCAAATTTTTCAACACCTTCCAAATAATATTGGGCTTCAGAATACATCTATTCAAGTTAAAGACCAAAGAATACTGCTTAACGGAAAAACTAATAAAGAAAAAAACATTACCGCCTACATTCAACTGCTCAGCGAGCACCTTCCAGACCAAAAAATTCTATTAAAGAGCATTAGGCCTAGCGAGCCTATTCGTTTTATTATTGAGGTTCAATTATGAAGAAAACCAACAATTTTTTCTTGCCCGAAGAAAAGAAATATTTACTCTGGGTGTTTCTAGTCTTGTTTTCTATCCTACTAATGCAAACAACTCTGTACCCTAAAATAAAGAAAAAAGAAACATATCAAGCCTTAACCAATAATTACAGAAAAGAATTAGAGGAAATGAATAAGAAAATAACCGAAGCAATCATCAAAAAAGAAAATTTGGAAAAAATAGAAAAAAATCTGGAAAAAAAACTTTCTTATCGAGGTAATATTCTTTCCTTAATAAATAAAAATATCGTTAAAGAAATGCCTAGAAGCTTCCAACTCACTAAGCTTTCTTCTGAAAAATTTATTAATACTGAACTAACCGAACTAATCCCTGTTTATATAGAGTTCATTTCAGCTAAAAAAGATTTGTCTTTGTTTCTTAATCAGCTAAATGAGTTACCCTTGCCAATGGAAATAATTAACCTGAAAATAGACGGCTTATCACCTCAAGCTATTTCTGTTAAAATACAACTGATCTTCGAAAAAAGGAAGTAACAATGACCTTAAACATTAACGAAATCATGGATATTCTACCTCACAGATACCCCTTCTTACTAATAGATCGAGTTTTAGAAGCTACAGAAAATAGAGCTGTAGGAATAAAAAACATAACTATCAATGAAGCCTTCTTTCAGGGTCATTTTCCTGGTCACCCTATTATGCCTGGCGTACTAATCATTGAAGCGATGGCTCAGCTCTCTGGCATCGTTTTATTAAATACTCCTTCAACAAAAGGCAAAATAGCCTACTTTGCAGCTATTAGTGACGCAAGGTTTAAACGACCAGTAACTCCAGGTGACCAAATAAGATTTGAAGTTGAAATAAAAAAAATAAAAGGACCAATTGCAAAAACTAGCGGGAAAGCCTTTGTCGATGGTAACTTAGTTGCAGAAACAGAAATGACCTTCTCCTTAGTAAGTTCTCTACTAGAAACACTCATTGACCCAACTGCCAAAATTCACCCAAATGCAGTCTTAGGAAAAGATGTAAAAATAGGACCGCATGCTTACATTGGTGAAGGTGTCATCCTTAAAAACAATGTAACAATTGAAGCTAATGTAGTTGTTGAACAATGGACAACAATTGGCGAAAATACACATGTCCACTATGGGGCGATTATTGGCAACTCTACTCAGGACAAAAAATTCAACAAAACTGATAAAAGCTATGTAACTATTGGTAAAAATTGTGACATCCGAGAATATGTAACAATTAACCGAGCTACTATCCAAAATGGTGCAACAAAAATTGGTGATAATTGCTTATTGCTAACCATGGTTCATATCGGACATGATTGTGTGCTAGGTAACGATATTGTAATGTCTAATGCTGTTCAGGTTGCTGGCCATGTACAAATAGAAAACAGGGCAATTATTGGCGGAATGGCTGGGATAACGCAATTCTGTAGAATTGGTACAATGGCAATGGTTGGTGGATATTCTAAAGTTAACCAAGATGTTCCTCCCTACATGCTTGTTGAAGGTAACCCTGCTTGCATCCGTAGCATGAACATAATTGGACTAGAAAGAAACGACGTTTCAAAACAAAACCAACGTGACATGAAAGAAGCGTATAAAGCTTTATTCCGTTCGAACATGAATACCAGTCAAGCAATCGAAAAAATTAAAAACGAACTAAAAATCAACTCAACAGAAGTTAATCATCTAATCTCTTTCCTTCAGGCAGAATCTAAAAGTGGCATCATGAAAAGAGGAAACAAAGACTCCTCTGAAACTGAATCATAAATCTTCATGGACTACGAAAAATACAAAAGGGTCTTAATCCTTACTGGTGAAGTTTCTGGAGACATGCATGGTGGTTATCTACTAAAACATTTAAAACAGCTTTCCCCTGAGCTTAAAGCCTTCGCTATTGGAAGCGACCACCTAAAGGATGCTGGGGCAGTAATCATTAAAGATATAACCAAAAAATCAACCATTGGTTTTCTAGAAACACTCAAAAATATTCCAATGTTATACTTATTAAAAAATAAACTTATAAAAATTCTTAAACAACAGCACATTGACCTCCTGCTTTGCATTGATTTCCAAGGATTTAACACAATATTAGCTAAAAAAGCCAAAGAAATGGGCATTCATGTCGTCTATTATATTCCTCCTCAAGAATGGGTTTGGGGCTCAGAAAAAGGAGTAAAAAAAATAACCACAATTACTGACAAAATAGTCACTATTTTTCAAGAAGAATATGACGCTTACAAACAATACACAAAAAACGTACGGTTTTTTGGGCATCCACTAACACAGATAATTACTGATGCTAATGTTCAAGTTGAGCAACAAAAAAACACAATCGCTGTTTTCCCTGGTTCGAGAAAGCAAGAAATCACCTATTGTTTCCCAGAAATGATAAAAATTATGAAAGAACTACATAATACAGACAATAAGAAGAAATTTATTATTAACCTTCCAAATACACATTACCTTGCTACCATCCAACAAAAAACTCAAGGGATGGAGAGCTATGTAACGATTAGAACTGGAAAAACTTACGAAACACTTGCTGAAAGCGAATTTGCCTTAGTTACTTCTGGAACAATTACACTAGAATGTTTACTGATGGGCACACCTCATATTGTTTTCTATAAATTCAACCCTGTTTCTTTCTTAATTATTAATCATTATCTAAGAAAAAAATTTAAATATGACTACTACTCTTTAACAAATATCCTTTCTGGAAAAGAAATAGTGCCCGAATATATGCAAAACTTTGATACTCAAAGTATCTGTAAAAAAATAATCGAAATATTATCGGATGACAAAAAGGTGCTACTTTTAAAAGAAAACCTTCAAAACATTAAAATAAAACTCAGTTCAAAAAACGAAGAAAATTTACTTGTAGAAATAAGTAACTACATCCTCTCTTAAAAGAAAAATCCAAAAAATATTAACTTGTTTTACAAACTCCTCAGTAAAAATTTTACTCCGCTAATGATTACGTTAGCAATTGCACCAAGATGCAAAAATCGGGCTATAACCGCTTCTCCCTGACCTAGCAAATTATCATTAAATAATATCGTTTGCAATATACCCTAAAGGTTGTTATTATCCTTTGTCTAAATAAAAAATGAGAGTGAGGCACAGATGGAACACAGAGGAATTCATGATTATCTTTCTAAAAAAGAACTAAACGGAATAAAGAAATTTTCTGTTGGTAAACAAACACCATTTCTGATTGTAAGCCTTGAAAAAGTAGCTCAAAATTATGATGATTTAAAAAAAAATCTCCCTTACGCAAAAATATACTATGCAGTAAAAGCAAACCCTGATGAAAAAGTCTTAAAACTGTTAGCAAAAAGAGGCTCAAATTTTGATACTGCAACTATTTATGAACTAGATCAATTACTTGAGCTTGGAGTCTCTCCTGACCGTATAAGTTTTGGGAATACAATTAAAAAAGAAGAAGACATTGCCTATGCCTATGAAAAAGGGATAAGAATGTACGCAACTGACTCTATCGTTGATTTACTGAAAATATCCAGAGCAGCCCCAGAATCTAAGGTTTTCTTTAGACTACTTTCCTCTGGCGGAGATGCCGACTGGCCTCTTTCTAAAAAATTCGGAGTTTATCCGGATACTGCCTATAAATTAGCAAAGAAAGCAAAAAAACTTGGACTTATTCCTTATGGACTTTCTTTCCATGTTGGCTCACAACAAAGGGAAATTGGGCAATGGGATAACGCTATAGCCAAGTGCAAATATTTATTTGATGCACTGAAAAAAGATGGCATAGAACTAAAAATGATCAATATGGGTGGCGGATTCCCTGCCAACTATGTACAACCAACACAGTCGCTGGAAGTCTATGCTGATGAAATAACTAGATTCCTAGAAGAAGACTTCCCTGAAGGTCTTCCTGAAATAATAATAGAACCCGGACGATCAATTGTTGCTGACTCTGGCGTAATGGTGTCAGAAGTAGTTATGGTAACAAAAAAAACAAAGTTAGACACATACAGATGGGTGTTTTTGGACGTAGGAAAATTTAATGGTTTAATCGAAACAATTGATGAGTCTATTAAATTTCCCATCTTTACAGAAAAACATGCTAACTCCAAAAAAATTAGTGATGTAATCATTGCAGGGCCAACTTGCGATAGCGCAGACATTATGTATGAAGATTTCAAATACACTCTTGCCGATAGCCTGAAAGAACAAGACAGAGTATTTATTCTAACTACAGGTGCTTATACCTATAGCTATTGTTCCGTCTGCTTTAATGGTTTCCCTCCGCTAAAAGTCTACATCGAAGATAAGTTTTAAATAGACACAACACAACTGTCATTGTAAACTATTACATCATCGAAAAGGAGGAAATTCTTTGAAAATTATAGTTCAAAAATATGGTGGAACAAGCGTTGGAAGTGTAGAAAAAATACAAAAAGTTGCTGACAGAATAATAGCCAATAAAGAAAAAGGCTACAAAGTAGTTGTAATTGTTTCAGCCATGGGTGACTTTACGGATGACTTAATTAGTCTTGCGAAACAAATCGACCCCTGTCCAGCAGGCAGAGAATATGACGCACTACTAGCGACTGGGGAATCTATTTCCTCATCCTTGCTTGCGATGACTTTAATCAAAAAAAACCATGAAGCTATTTCCCTGACAGGATGGCAAGCTGGTGTTTATACTGAATCTTCCCACAATAAAGCTAAAATACTTGACGTTAAGCCAGCCAGAATCCTTTCTGAACTACAAAACAATAAAATTGTTATAGTAAATGGGTTTCAAGGAATAAACAGTGATGACGACATTACTACTATCGGGCGAGGTGGGTCTGATACATCAGCCGTTACCATCGCCGCAGCCTTAAAGGCAGATTTCTGTGAAATATACACTGATGTTGATGGTGTTTATACAGCTAATCCTAATCTGATAAAAAATGCAAAAAAACATGATGTCATAGATTATGATGAAATGTTAGAACTAGCTAGTCTTGGAACACAAGTGCTACATCCAAGAGCAGTTGAAGGAGCAAAAGCCTATGGTGTTGTACTAGTAGTTCGTAACAGTTACAATTTTAATGAAGGCACAATAGTTAAGGAGGTTTCAAGAATGGAAATAAAGAATCCGGTTACAGGTATTACGTATGATGAAAACACTTCCAAGATAGCGATCACGGGGCTATCAGACGAACCAGGAATTGCGGGAAAATTATTTTCTGAACTAGCAGTTGCAAAAATTAACGTAGACATGATTGTTCAAAGCAACCAAAAAAATGCACAAAACGATATTGCTTTTACTATCCCTCAAGACGAATATGCAAGAGGTTTGGAACTAACAAAGGCGTTCGCAAAGAAGGTTGGAGCTAAAAATGTAGACTCTAAAGTCCTTGTGTCCAAGGTATCTATCGTTGGGGTTGGAATGGTGTCTAGTCCAGGAGTTGCAGCTAAAATGTTCTCTATTTTAGGAGATAACAATATCAATATCGACTTAATAACAACTTCAGAAATAAAGGTTTCTTGCATTATCGACCAAAAAGACACACAGAAAGCTGTTCAATTGTTACATACAGGGTTTAACCTAGACGCATAATAATGTTTTTAGTTTACCTGTTAATAGGATATCTCGTAGGCTCTATTCCCGGGATATATTATTTTGCTGAAAATCTAACTACTTTCAAGAAAAAAACAATGGTTATTCCTAAAAAAGGGTTAACCATTAGTTATTATCCAGCATTTAGTTGGCAATGGGCTTACTTAGCTATTGATGCAGTAAAACTATTTATTTTTTACTACCTATTAGGATTAAGCTCCTTAACTTGGGTAATTGGGTTTACATTAGGACATATTTTTCCTGTCTGGAAGCCGATTATGAATAAAAGTACCATGCTACTAGTATTTATCTTTGTTTTTCAAATCAATTTCTATCTGTTTGTTGCCTTCGCTATAATTGAAACTCTCATTATTTTGTTCAATAAAAATTTTAAGGAAATTCCAATTATCATTACTACCTTCCTTCTTTCAATTTTCTATTGGGTCAGTGGAGCTGATTTTTATTTTGTTTTAGTACCTTTAATATTTTTTATATTTTCATTATTACGCTTCGTCATTGTAAGCAAAGATAGACTATAGTAGCTGTATTTTTTAATAAAAATTAACGTTCGGGAATAATTTCTTATTTTTTCTTTATTTCATGGTATCCTATTCCCATAAGGGAATAATTGGGAACTGTGATGCTCCTGCAAAAAACTTTTCAATATTACATAATGAGCTCAGTTTTTCTTTGGCTCCTTTTTATGACTTAGTTTCAACAGATGTTTATAAGGATATAGACAAAAAAATGGCAATAAAAATTGGAAACACCTGGGACATAAGAGCCATTCAAAAAAATAATTTTTATTACATGGCAGAAAAAAATGAAATTAAAGCAAAAATTTGTGAAGCAATACTCACTGGCATTCAACAAAGGCATGCAAAAATTACATAATACAAAAGAAGCCTTTTATATAAATAACTAAGGAGAAAAAAATGCTAACAGCCGAACAAGTAATTACTGAACTAAAACTCATCCCACATCCTGATGAAGGTGGATTCTATAAAGAAACATACAGATCAACTGAAATAATTGATAAAGAAGCACTCCCCATCAGATACATGAGCGAAAGAGCATATTCTACTTGCATTTATTATCTACTAACACCAACAACCTTCTCCCATATTCACAGATTACAATCAGCTGAAATATTCCACTTTTATCTGGGAGACCCCTGTGAAATGATTCAGCTATACCCAGACGGAAAGGGAAAACTGATAACGCTTGGACAAGATGTTTTAAATGAACAACAAGTTCAAGTTGTTGTAGATAAACATACTTGGCAAGGAATGAAGCTTAAAAAAGGCGGGGAATTTGCCCTACTTGGAACAACGGTTGCTCCATCTTTTGAGTTTCAGGATTACGAACATGGGAAACGAGCATCTCTGTTAGAAAAATATCCAGACTTTGAAGAACAAATCATTAGTCTAACAAAAGAATAATTCTTCAACTGGTTCAATAACACCCCATTTGTTATAATAATTTAACATTTAGTGAACCATTTGATGAATTAGAGGAAATTATATTTATTAATAATCCCTCTGAAACTCAAGTAAGGATTACTTATCAGTGTTCCGGGGTATAGCGCAGAACACTGATAATAATACAATACAAAAAATAAGCTATTCTTTTACTATATTCATTCGTAAAAAAATTAATCCATTTATAATTTAAACTTCTTCAGATTAACCTTAAATTCGCCATTGTTCTCCATTCTTAATAGTAGAATTATGTCTAAACCAGAATATTCTAAGGTTTCTAGACATTGACCCTGAAAGGATTGGAATGCCCTATCTTCAAATAAATAATTTTCACTGCCAACTTTTATCTCAACCAATACCTTGGATTGAACCATTAAATCAGCAAAATGTCTTATCTTTTTACCCTTAAAAACTGCCTCTCGTAAGGGTTTAGGAAAAAATTCTTCAGCAACACAATGAACACTTCTCTCATTTAAAAGAATACAAATATCTTCTTTAAACTTATCATGAAGTATAGATGATTCTATTTCTAACTTTTTAAACTTATAACCGGTAGCAACATAATAGCTTGCTTTTATGATTTGGTCTGTAACTTCTGAATGCGGATAATTATCATTATTCATTTATCTATTATATTGGATTTACTTAAACAAAAATATCAATAATCTTTTAATGGTTCCACTGGTTTTAAAAGGTTACTATTGTTATAATAATTTAACATTTAGTGAACCATTTGATGAATTAAAGGAATTTGTACTTATTAATAATCCCTCTGAAACTCAAATACTGCTTACTTATCAGTGTTCCGGGGTATAGCGCAGCCCGGTAGCGCACACGTCTGGGGGGCGTGTGGTCGTCAGTTCAAATCTGGCTACCCCGACCATAATTAATTAGCATAAAACACTAATTAAATAGAATAATCTAGAATAGCTT
>JAQWCF010000057.1 GCA_028706105.1 Candidatus Margulisiibacteriota bacterium | reverse complement strand
AAGAGGTACTTTATCCTTCCATGGAAGATTACAAGCTGGATATTATTATTGGCAAAGGTCCTTCAGCCCGCTCCATTCGTCTTGATATTCCTAAATTCACCCTCATCGGAGCAACAACTAAGGCTGGAATGCTCTCCTCGCCACTAAGAGACAGATTCGGATATGTGGCTAAATTAAACTTTTATACCCAAAACGAACTTCTACAAATTATTTATCATTCAGCGAATACGCTTAACATAAAAATTGAACAAGAAGCTGGCATAGCTCTCGCCAAAAGAAGTCGAGGCACACCAAGACTCACGAATAGACTACTAAAAAGAGTTAGAGATTGGGCTCAAGTTCAAAAATCACCCAGCATAACATCCGCAATAGTTAATGAAGCTGTAGAGGCTTTAGGCGTTGACAAGCTCGGATTAGATGAACATGACAGACTACTGCTACAAACAATCATTGAAAAATTTAATGGTGGACCAGTAGGCTTAGATACAATCGCCGCAGCTTTATCTGAAGACAGCAACACTATTGAAGACGTAGTTGAACCTTATTTATTACAACTTGGACTAATTGACAGAACAGCCAGAGGAAGAGTTGCTACCAAAGCAGCCTATAGTCACCTGGGATTAAAGCCTCCTGCCTCCTCAAATTTAGAGCAAAAAAGCCTATTTTAAAACAACATTAAATCAAATTTGGGAATTTTTCAAAAACCAGACGATATATTCATGTAACAAAAAACAATATTAAAGGAGCGTGAATTATATGAGCAATATAACTTTGGATAATGGAATATTCAAAACTGGTGCTTTTCAACTAAAAGGGATTCAGTCAACACTTAAAAAAATTGACACAGATGGTAATGGGACGATTACTAGAGAAGAATTTTTTGCTGCAAATTTCTCAACAACAGATGCTAAAACACAAGCACTTAAGACAGCACTAACAGACATATTTATAGCAGGACCTCCTGCAGGATTTCAAATAACTCCTGCAAATATTAAATCCCTAGAAAGCAAAATGGAAGATGCATGGAAAGCAGACCACGCTAAAAAAACACTAGCTGCTTCACAAGCTTCTCAAACTGAAGCACCTACTACAAAAATTGCTAATACTGAAAATAATGCAGTTAAAGCAAAAAATACCGAAACAACAAAACCAGAAAAATCTTCCAATTTTCTCAGTAGATTCTTTTCTGTAAAAAACAAATCAACCGATGACGTCAAAGTAGAAGGATTTAAATCAATGTTACTATTTGGCGCTATTGGTATTCTTGCTGGACCTGTTGGCATTGTCGTCGGTATTAGCATCGGTGTCGCCCTAACTGCCGGCAAGCTAATGGCCAAGGAAATAAAATATCCTGAGTCGATTAAAAGGCCAACTATAAGTTTTCGCGGACCTGAACTTAACGAGGCTTATAAAAGCGCAAAAGCATTGGATAAAATGAACGGCAATCATTTTCATGAAACATATATACCTAAAACAGACGTTTTAGATATATTAAAACAGTAGAGCACACAACAAAAAGCCCTCTTTTGAGGGCTTTTTGTTCCCTTGTTCTATTCTCACTATTCAAGCCTCCCCCGATGTAACATAACAATAACCTTTAATATATTTTCTTGTCATCACCCCCTCCTAAAGGAGAGGGTTTATTTGCTATCTAACTTATTATTACCTAAACAAAACAGTCTACTATTCACTATTCAGCATTCACTGTTATAATAGAACCATGAACACAAGAAAAGCTTCGCTTACTAGGGATACCAAAGAAACGCAAATTAACGTGGAATGGAATCTTGATGGTAACGGAACCTACTCTAATAAAACTAGCGTTCCCTTCCTGAACCATATGCTCGACCTCTTCGCCAAACATGGTTACTTTGACCTCGATGTTGTAGCTACTGGCGACATCGAAGTGGATCACCATCATTTGGTGGAAGATTTAGGTATTGTTATGGGGCAAGTCTTTAAATCTGCTTTAGGTGACAAAAAAGGCATCAGGCGTTATGGATTCTTTATTTTACCAATGGACGAATCTCTGGCAACTGTTTCTATTGATATTAGCAATAGGCCTTATCTTAATTTTGATGTAAATTTCGGCGAACAACTTCAAGCCTTTGACCACGCACTAATCAAAGAATTCTTTTCTGCCTTTGCTACTAATGCTGGGATAACTCTTCATATTAAAGTTCCCTATGGCGACAATTCTCATCATATTATTGAGGCAATTTTTAAATGCTTTGCAAAAACGCTAGACATTGCTATTTCCTCTGAAGAAAGAGAAAAAGGCATTCCTTCAACGAAGGGTATTATTTAGTTTTTTCTTCGCACTAATCTCTCGAAACAAGACGTCGCTTATGCTATACTAAGCGCATGAAAAATAAAATAATTCACAGTATCAATGACCTTGTTTGTCGAATTTCTGATGATATTATTGACGAACACGAAGACCTTTCCTCTCTCGTTTTAATTGGTATAGTTACTAAAGGCTATCCTTTAGCCCAAAGAATTTCTAAGAAAATATTAGAAAAAACAAAAGAAGTGATACCTGTAGCTAAATTAGATATAACCCTCTATCGTGATGATCTAGGCCTCAAGGGACATGCGCTGCAGCTCCACGAAACAGACATCTCTTCTGACTTAACAGGTAAGGACATCATCCTAGTTGATGACGTTTTTTTTCGCGGCAGAACAGCTCGCGCAGCAATCGAAGCCGTGCTCGATCATGGTAGACCAAAGAGGATAGAACTTGCTATACTAATAGACAGAGGATACAGAGAATTGCCTATCTTTGCTAATTACACTGGTATTACAATGGATACTAATGAAAAAGGCCAAATAAAAGTGTTATTACAAGAAACTGATGGAGAGGACAAGATCATAATTAATGACTGACCAAGCTGAGAAACCAGACAAAAAAAATAAACCAAAAAAAGATAAAGAACCAAAAAAACTTAATCTACGCTTCTTTTTTCTTGGTGTAATTATTTTCTTATTCATTCTATCAATCTTTTCGCCAGGCGCCATCCAGGCTGGTAAATACCAACAAATAAACTTTTCACAACTTATAACTATGGTGAACAGTAAACAAGTACAAGAAATAACCATTAATAATATGTCTATGTCCGCACAAGGAACTCTTTCAGACGGGGTCATGTTTCAGACCAATATAATTAATTACCCTGGACTATTAGAATCCCTTCAGTCCTCAGGGGCACAAATAACAATCAAAAATGCAGATAATGGTATTTTAGTACAAATTCTAATACAACTACTGCCCTTTTTAATTATTATTGGCATCTGGTTTTTTATTTTCAGACAAGCTCAAGGAGTCAACAATCAAGCCATGTCTTTCGGCAAAAGTAGAGCAAAGCCTTGGAAAAAGGAAGCTGACGAGAAAAAAACTACTTTTAAAGATGCTGGTGGAATCAGAGAAGCGGTTGAAGAACTGGAAGAAATTGTAGACTTTTTAAAGAATCCTAGTAAATACCTAAGCATTGGAGCAAAAATTCCTAGAGGTGTCTTGCTGATGGGTCCTCCGGGAACAGGAAAAACACTTCTTGCCAAAGCCATTGCTGGAGAAGCAGACGTTGCCTTCTTTAGTCTCAGCGCCTCAGAATTTGTTGAAATGTTTGTTGGGGTTGGAGCTAGTAGAGTTAGAGACCTCTTTGCTCAAGCCAAAAAAAATCAACCTTCAATTATTTTTATTGATGAAATAGACGCTGTAGGCAGACACCGTGGTGCTGGCTTTGGTGGTGGACATGACGAAAGAGAACAAACACTTAACCAGCTTTTAGTTGAATTAGATGGTTTCGACGACAAATCTTCCACAATAGTTATTGCAGCCACAAACAGACCAGATATTTTAGACAAAGCACTGCTTAGACCAGGACGGTTTGATAGACAAATCGTCATAGATGCTCCTGATATAGTAGGCAGAAAAGAAATACTAGAAATTCATAAAAGAAAAAAGAAACTCGCTGCCACAGTTGACTTAGGCGTTATCGCAAAAAGAACACCAGGATTTTCAGGCGCCGACCTAGCTAACGTCATTAACGAAGCCGCTTTACTATCCGCTCGTCGTAACAGAAAAAGCGTTGGCATGAAAGAACTTGAAGAAGCAATCGACAGGGTCATTGCTGGTCCACAGAAAAAAAGTAAAATTATGGAAGAAAGTGAAAGAAAAACAATCGCTTTTCATGAGCTTGGACATGCGATAGTTGCAAAATCACTTGCTGCCACTGATCCTGTTCATAAAATCTCAATACTTCCACGAGGTATGGCTCTTGGTTATACACTACAACTTCCTGAAAAAGATAGGTTTCTTCGCTCAGAAACAGATCTTAAAAATGATATTACCATTCTGATGGGTGGAAGAGCAGCAGAAAAGGTCTTTCTTAATGAAATCACAACAGGTGCAAGCAATGATATTAAAAGAGCAACAAAACTAGCGCACGACATTATCTGCAAGTATGGCATGAGTCCACTGGGAAACCGAGCCTTTGGTAAAGACCAAGAAAATGTTTTTCTTGGCAGAGACTTTGGTGACCACGCCAAGGACTATAGTGAAAAAACAGCAACAGACATAGACGCTGAACTTAATAAAGTATTAGATGATTGCTATCAAGCGGCTATTGCTATTGTGAAAGAAAACAAACAAAAGCTAGAGAAAATTGCTGAAATTTTACTTAAAAAAGAAGTATTAGAAGGCAAAGAATTCGAAGCTTTGCTTAAATAAACAAACCTTTCATCACTAAACAACTATTTTAATCATTAAATAAAGCTTAAAAGTTACCAATGACTACTAAAAATTTACGTAAAAAATAAATATTATACGACTAATATTTCGATTGTTTATTGAATAAATACAAGCTCAACACCAATTAATATAAGGGTTCAAAAGAAAAATGTTTAAAGCTACTTTTAATGAGGCATAAGCTATATACAAATAAATGTTTAAAACAATAATAAGCGAGGCATAAGTTATATAGTAAAAAAATCAAAGAGTTATTTCTTTGGGGGAAGAGGTAAAAAATGGGGGCAAAAAAACTTATATTTAAATTATTCTTAGTGAGCGCTGTTATTTCAGTGGCTTTAGCTTTATCTGGCGGTCAGCCAGGTGGATTTCTAAGCTACGGAACTAATGCGAGAAGCATTGGATTAGGGAGGGCTTTTCTTGCTATTGCTGATGACGCATCGGCTGTTATGATAAACCCTGCTGGTATGATTCAAGTAAAAAACATGGAAGCATCCTTGTTTCAAACTGGTCTTTATGATGGTTATGGGCTAATTGGCTTCAACTTCATTTATCCTCAAGTAAATAACACTCTTGGGTTCTCCTTTACACAACTTTCTTCACAAGCAATGGACTTAAGAGATGCTTGGAATGAAAGCCAAGGATCCTTTACGGACTCTCAAATGGCCGTAGGAGTTTCTTACGCTCAGCCAATTTTGATTCCAGAATTATCTATTGGAGTGTCAGGAAAATATGTTAATAGAACGCTCCACACTCACACTGATTCCAGAATTATCGGAGACACTAGTATTTTGTTCCGCCCCTTTCCTTTCCTTTCCATGGGTGCTGTCATTCATAATTTAATAGATTTTCAATTAGGTGATGAATCTAAAGATAAATTTGCTCCACTACCTCGTGCGGGCATAGCCTTTAAGGATAAATATTTAACTCTTGCCTTTGACATTGAAAACGACTTGGATAATTGGTTCCTTGGTGCAGAATATACGATTAATGAATTCATTATTCTTCGTGGAGGACTAAACTACGAGTCAACGAACCTTGGGTTCAGCTTAGCTTACAGTGCTATCCGTTTTGATTACGCACTGTCCAACGATGACCTTGGCATGAACCATAGATTTTCTTTTAATCTAGGCATCGGTCAACTTATCAACAACTTCCAGAAAGACGCTTCTGTAGACTGGAATCAACTTGCTACTGAAAAATATAATGATGGTTTCTTCTTGTTCGCTCTAGAAGACATGAAAAAAGCTTATATTCTTAATCCAAACAACAAAGAAATTCAAGAAAAACTTGAAAGACTAAAGAAAATTGAGGACATTGGTGATAAACTTAATCTTGATATCAGAGTTGAAAAGCAAGTATGGCCAAAATACAAACAAGCCAAAGATGCCTTAACAAGAGAGGATTATGAAAGCTCATACAGAATTGCCAAAGAAGCACTAAAGCAATATCCTTCTAACCCGAATGTCTTGAAGCTTATTGAAAAAATTGAAAAAACAGGCAAAATAAAGAAATAAAGGAAGTAGTCATGAAAAAAAATATCTTTTTCTTAATCATTGTTTCTAGTATGTTAATTTGTACAACATCTATCCTTAACGCAGCTACTCCTGCAGAAAACAAAAAGGCCAGCGAGGAGCTAAGAGCCTTAGATGAGCAAAAGATGATGCTAGATGCACTCAGAAGCTTTGTAGAAAACGATCCTCAAGCAGCTGATGAAATGGAGTACATTATCAGAAAAAGAGAAGATGTTGCCAGAGAAAAGGCCAACAAGCTACTAGAGCAAATGGCTGTTACTACTCCAGATGCAAAACAAGCTGAACTTAATATGGGGGAGCTTGATTTCGTATCCAGAAAACTTAACATGGCTTTAGTCTATTTTTACGAAACAAAATATTATCTAACTATTCAGGAATGTAATAATGTTCTAAAGGTAGACGCAAAAAATACTCTAGCTTGGATAAGAAGGGGTTCTGGCTATTATATGCTTCAGAACTATGAGCAGGCGAAGAAAGACTGGGAAATCGCCATTAAACTAACTCCTACAGAAGAACAACGGGTAGACTTAGCGAAATATTTAACTAAGATTAGCTCACAGAAATAAGAAGATTAGTTTTTCTTAAGTACTACTTTTATTTTACTATGAAGATACTCAAGCAAATTAACATCTTCTGGTGATAACTCTTTATTCCTTCTAGAAGTAACCACTTTGGCAGTCTCTATAAACTTATCAAACAAAAAACTGTCTCTTTGTCCATCAACTATCCAAGAATATGGTGCAACGGTCTTCGGAATCTTAAAGCTTGAACCTACAATATTCACACCAACACCAAAAATAGTGCCTGTATTAATCATTGTCCCTATCCCAAACTTACAATGGTCGCCAACCAAGCTTCCTAAATATTTAGTTCCTGTGTGATACTCTGTACCACCAAAATTTAGTGCTATTTCTTTATAATTATTTTTCAAATCACTAGTTGTAGTCATGGCTCCAAAATTTACCCACTCTCCAACATAAGAGTGACCTATAAATCCAGCATGGTATTTGTTAGTATTCGCCAAGAAAACACTGCCTTCTACTTCTCCGCCTATTCGACAGTTCTCGCCAATAGAAGTATTCTCCCTGATATAACCAGGATAAATTTTTGCTCCATTATCAATAAAAGCTGGACCTTCGATTAAAACATTGGACTTAATCTCAACGCCTCTACCAATATATACTGGACCCTTACTTGCATCAATATGTACAAGTGGAGAAATAATTGAATGTTTTCCTATATAAATATCCTTCTCATTAGTTAAAACTGTGTGTGTTGAAATCTTAGACAAAAGCAACCCACCTTTATCAACTATTTCAAAATCAGAAGCAATGATTTCGCCATTTTCTGCCAATATTTGCCAGATATTCTCTATTCTCCTTGCTGTTACCATTCTGATGTTTTTGATTTGATTTTCACGGAAATAATTAATAACATATTTGTCAGAAAATTTTAAGGAAACTCCTTGTTCAACAAAAGCAGGAACTTTATTGCCCTTTAGTCTAAAACAAACTACTTTATCTCCATTCACTAATAAAAATTCTTCATCCTGATATTCTTCTATTATCTGCTTAAGCTTACTATCCAAAACGGTCCTTCCATTAATAAAAAGAACATCTAGTCCAACATTAAGCGTATTATGAAAAAAAGAGGAGTATCGCTTTCTGATAACCCCTTTCAATTGCTCTCTGTAAAATAAATGAAATCGAGCTTTAGGAAAAAGAAAAAAACTACGTTCCAAAAACGAAAACATTCCTGCTTTTAATTCAAACACTGCTCGAAGCTGGTCTAATGGATAAAAAAACGGTTCATTAATATCTTCGTAAACAACTATGTTTTTCATGTTCTATATTCTATCATACACCTAGCTTACTCTGCGAGACAAAAACATCTTATAACACTTAACACAGCTATTGCTGAAGTTTCTGACCTCATAATACTTTCGCCAAAACTAACAATGGGCACATAATTAGCTTGCAAAACACTAAATTCTTTTTCAGAAAAACCACCTTCCGGACCAATAAAAACAGCAATGTTTGGACAAGGTGGCAACATTAACATTAGATCTTTAATGTTTTTGCCTGTTGTCCTTTCGCCTAAACAAAAAAAATTATCTGCCTTCACCGCATCCAAAAAATTTATTGGTTCTAAAACTTCTGGAATGTCAAGTCGTTCGCTCTGCATAGCCGATTCTCTTGCAATCACAGCAAGTCGTGTCATGTTCAAGGTTCCTTGCTCAGAGACTCTTTCAGTTACAACAGGAATAATTCTATCCACTCCTAATTCTGTTGCTTTCTGGACAATGAGCTCCATATTACTTTTCTTAATTATTGCTTGATAAAGAACTATCTGCGTTTTCTTAGTTTTCTTTTTAAAAATTTGCTTAACCTTAAACTCAGCTTCTTTTTTTCCAAAATTAACCAGCTCCGCCTCACAATAACTATCGCCTTGGGTTTCTACAATTTTAAAAAACTGCCCTTGCTTCTGACGTCTTACTTTTAAGTGATCAAAATCTTGACCTGTTATTATTAAATTCTTTGAATTTATTTTTTCAATAAAAATATTCATGCTTTTAGTATAATTGAGAAATTGATTATGTGTCACTCATAAAAACCACTTTACCTCTAATTTATTTGACCTGATTATTAGAAACATGATATATTTCATTAAATCAAAAGGGTCGAATACTTAAAATTAACTAACGGAGGTAAAAAATGACAGTAAAATTAGCAATCAATGGTTTTGGAAGAATCGGTAGAAACGTTTTCAAAATCGCTTTAGAAAACAAAGAAATAGAAGTTGTTGCAATCAACGACCTTACTAACACAAAAACACTAGCGCACCTATTAAAATATGATTCCACTCAAGGAAAATTTTCTGGAACTGTAGACTATGATGAAACAAACATCATCGTTAACGGCAAGAAAATTAAAGTAGACGCATCAAGAAACCCAAAAGATATCGATTGGGGTTCAGCTGTTGACGTAGTAGTAGAATCAACAGGCGTTTTCACAAAAAAAGAAAGTGAAAAAGGTGGATACGGAGATCACCTAAAGAACGCTAAGTTCCCAGCAAAGAAAGTAATCTTAACTGTTCCATCAAAAGATGATATTGATAACATGATTGTTTTAGGTGTAAACGATGCTGCTCTAAAGGCAAGTGACCTTTGCATCTCTAATGCTTCTTGTACAACAAACTGTCTTGCTCCAGTAGCAAAAGTATTGAATGATACTTTCGGTATTGAAAACGGCATGATGGTAACAATCCATGCTTATACAAATGACCAACAAATATTAGATGCTCCACACAGCGACCTAAGAAGAGCTCGTTCTGCTGCTGTATCTATTATCCCTACAACAACTGGCGCTGCTAAGGCTGTAGGAAAAATTATTCCTGAACTAAAAGGAAAACTAGATGGTTACGCCATGAGAGTCCCTGTCCCAACTGGTTCAGTCGTTGACTTAACTGTTAACCTAAAAAAAGAAGCCACAAAAGAAGACATCAATGCTGCTATCAAAAAAGCTGCGAATGGACCGATGAAAGGAATACTAGAATACACTGAAGACCCAATAGTTTCAGTTGATATTATTCATAACCCATCCTCTTCCATTTTTGATGCAAGTGCAACTATGTCTATGGGCAAAACTGCAAAAATTGTTGCTTGGTATGATAATGAATGGGGTTATTCAAACAGAGTAGTTGAACTAGCTGTTAAAGCTTCAAAAATTTAATATTTATTATCTATTGAATTAAAAAAAGCCCTGTCGCTTGCACTGAGCGAAGTCGAAGTGACAGGGCTTTTTTATGGCTGTTTATCTCCGCCCCCTACATCAATAAAAACTTTACGACAGATATCTAATAGATTTTTATAAAGATTTTTTGAAACAAAATCTACGCCTAAATAATTATTTGACCGATTGCTTTGTTTTAATAATTCTCTAACGTTTTCTAGTTTATTTAGAATAATGTTAACAGCTCCAAGAAACTCTCCTTTTCTATCAGGAAGTATACTCCCTTCTTTTGCTTGAATTAGTCTCTCACGAACTTTTTTTAAATTGTTACCAGCTACAACTAGGCTTTTCAAAAACACTTGAGACTCGCACTTATCCCAAGTATCAATAACTTCAACAATACCAATAGTGGCAACGCTATTATTAACAACGTGCCTTACCAATCCTTCTACGCTTTTAAATTCTTGAGCAAACATACTATCATTTGAAGCACTAAAAGAACGCTCTAAAGACTGCAAATCTACAAATCTATTCTTAACTGTCTCTGGCAGCTGATGTGGTAAAACATAAAACATCTCTTCCAATAAATGCTCGACAGTAAATGGCTTGAGTAAAAACCCACTTGCGTAATCATTGGACAAAACTGCACTTAAATTACCAACATCACCGCTCATTACTATTGAAGGAATACCACGAAATTTAGAATGTTTGGAAACCTCATTTAGAAAACCTAAACCATCCATTCCGGGCATATGAAAATCAGCAATTATTACATCTGGAATCGCTTCTACGTTTGCTGCTAGCAAATAAGCCAAAGCCTCAGCAGAACTATAAACTGCTTTCACAACATTATATCCCATGATCTCTACCTGTCTTGCAGTCAAATCAGCAAAAATTTTGTTATCATCAACAACTAATATTGTGGGTGCTCTTGATAATACAATTATTTTTTTATCAGCTACTATTTTATTCTTCAATTCTTGTCTTACCCCATAGTAATTTTCTGTATATAAACTTATCGTTTAATATCTTCTTTATTCCCAAAATTTTATTGTCTTTAACCTTTATCCGAATCTTATTGCAAATCAGCACCACTAAACATAAACCAAGATACAATAATTGATACAATCGTATCTACCGCGATTGAAAGATTTCTATGGTTTGACTCACAAACTTGCACATTATCCTCCCAACCATTTATACTCATAAACCTTATTAAATCATTTTTAAAGAACTCATAATCTTCATACCTTTTGATAACCGTTGCTTCTTCATCGTCTACCCTTGCTTGTTTACCAGCGTCAAGAAATTCCTGCCTACGCTTCTTTGCCTGCGCAAGAGCTGTCTCCTTACTCACGCTAATATCTATCACAAAAATAGTTCCTTTTTTGTTTATCAAGAAATTTGCTTGCTCAACTTTTCGTGGATAACCGTCTAAAAAAACAGCATCTTGGTTATTAGCCTTTAAAAAATCTACAACTATGCTGTTTACAATATCATCAGGAACATTTTCGCCTTTTTTCATATAGGAATAAGCTTTAAGACCATCAGCAGTTTCTGCTTTAACTGCAGCCCTGAGTGCATCTCCAGTTGATAGTTTTTGAAAGTTCAATCCTATCTCATTTAGCGCTTCTATCTTCGTTCCTTTTCCTGCTGCAGGACCACCAATAAAAACGATGGTTTTTCCACTCATTCTAGCGTTTAATTTAGCAATGAGTTGTGCTGAAAAACTTGTTGAAAATGTTAATCCGTTCTGTAAAGTAAGACTTCTGGTAGTATCCATTGAGACTAATTTTTTCTTCATACAATCGCTCTTTTCTTATAAAAAAATTTCACAAGAAGCCCCTAGTGACTACTTTTTGATTATTACAATAGTTGTACTGTTGGCATTCTATATCCCAACCATGCCCACAATATGCAATAAATAAACAAAATAATATTATATAGAAAAAATACTAGAAAAATACAAAAGAAAGAAATCTCTCAGGTAGACAAAAACAAAGGCTCTATTACTGAATAGAGCCTTTGTTTAAAACTTGCAATATGCTAACTAGAAAAACAGTTGATTATTAAACAACACCCTGTTCTGTCATTGCTTTAGCAATTTTTAAAAAACCAGCAATGTTTGACCCTACCACGTAATTACCAGGGCAACCATACTTGGCTGCAGTTTCATAAGCTGTATTATGGATTGAAACCATAATAGCTTGTAACTTTTGGTCAACCTCTGGCAAGGTCAGTGCGGCACCGTTATTCGGGCGATGAGGTGAAACTCCGCGGCGTCATCGAAATCTCCAACATCTGTCAGAAGGACTGCGACTACTGTGCAATGCGCCGAAGCAACAGGTCTCTGGA
>JAQWCF010000056.1 GCA_028706105.1 Candidatus Margulisiibacteriota bacterium | reverse complement strand
TCCATTCCAAGAAAAGTTACTAATAGAAGCATGTTTGGAACTCTTAAAAACTGACTGTGTAGTCGGGCTGGGGGATATGGGTGCTGCTGGAATTACAAGCTCCTTAAGTGAGATGGCCTCAAGAGGTAACCATGGTATAGAAATAGATGTAGATTTAGTTCCTCAAAGAGAATCTGGCATGACTCCTTATGAAATATTGCTTTCGGAAAGTCAAGAAAGAATGGTTGTTATTGTAGAAAAAGGTAAAGAAGAAAAAGCGTTTAAGATAATGAAAAAATGGGACTTACATGGCGTAATAATTGGCAAAGTTACTACTGATGGTATGTTTAGAATTTTGAAAAAAGGCGAGGTTGTCGCTGAAGTTCCAGCCAGATCTTTGGCTGACGATGCTCCTGTTTATGAAAGAAAAGGAAAAGTTCCTGACTATTTAGAAAAAACACTTGCTTTTAAAAACACAGACGTTGCCGATGTTACAGAGGAAAACAGCAATGATGTCTTTAAAAAATTAGTTGCTTCACCAAACATAGCTTCTAAGCGATGGGTTTATGAACAGTATGATCATATGGTGCAGACAAATACTTTTATTAATCCAGGTGAAGCTGATGCAGCTGTTATTAACATTAAAGGTACAAAGAAGAGAATTGCTGTTAAAACAGATGGCAATGGGAGATATTGCTACTTGAATCCATTAGTTGGTGGAAAGATAGCCGTAGCTGAAGCAGCCAGAAATGTTGCTTGTACTGGAGCAAAACCACTTGCGATGACAAACTGTTTAAATTTTGGTAATCCAGAAAAGCAAGACTCTTTTTTTCAATTAGAGATGGCTGTTGAGGGAATGGCTGAAGCTTGCAGAAAATTATCAACACCAGTTATTAGCGGAAACGTTTCGCTTTACAATGAATCTGAAAATAGACGAATTTTTCCAACGCCAGTTGTTGGTATTGTTGGACTATTTGATGAAGATGTTGATCCCATGACTATGTCCTTTAAGAATAGCTCTGATTTGATTTATTTAGTTGGACACAATAAGGACGAAATTGGTGGAACAGAGTATTTAAAGGTCATTCATGATTTAATAGCTGGAGATTGCCCTAGCATGGACCTTGATTACGAAGTTAAAATGCAAGCTATAATTTTAAAAGCAATTAAAGCTAAATTAGTAAATTCAGTTCATGATGTTGCTGACGGAGGGATAGCTGTTGCTTTGCTTGAGTGTATGAAGGGAAATAGTTTTGGTGCTGATGTGGATATTAAGTCTAATGGTTTAAGAAAAGATAGCATCCTATTTGGAGAGACTCAGAGTAGATATATTGTATCTGTTTCTGAAAGCAATAAAGAGTTATTTGAAAAGCTTTTTAACGATGAGTATTCATTCTTAGGAAAAACTAATAAAGATAATTCTTTGAAAATTAAAATAGATGGGAAAACATTTCTAAATGTTCCTGGCAAAGAGCTGCTGCATATTTATAATAACTCCATTGGCGAAATGATGGTCATAGAGTAATGTGTGGTATATTCGGAATATACTCTAATAAATTAAGTGTAGTAGAATCCACCTATTTTGGTTTATTTGCACTTCAACACAGAGGCCAAGAAAGTGCTGGTATATCAATATCCAATGGAGAACAAGTTCATACAATAAAAAAGGTTGGTCTCATTTCACAGGTATTTACAAAAGAAGACCTGGCGAAGTTGCCTGTTGGAGATATGGCTATTGGTCATGTTCGTTATTCAACTTCTGGTTCATGCGTTGCCGAAAAAGCTTATCCTTTTGCTTTTATGTTTAAGGGCACCTATATGTCCTTAGCTAATAATGGCAGTTTGCTTAACATTAAGGAATTAAGCGATTGGTGTATAAACAAAGGGGTTCGGTTTAATGGGATTTCTGATACAGAAATTATTGCCACAATGTTAAGTTTATCAGAAAAAGATACAATAGAAGAAGCTATTGCTGAGGTTGCAAAACAATTAAAGGGTGCATATAGTTTTGTTGTTTTAGCTCCAGATAAAATTGTTGGGGTTAGAGACCCTTTTGGCATTAATCCAATGGCTTTTGGTGAGGTTCTTGGTGGTTATGCAATTGCGAGCGAGGATTGTGCGTTAGGAGTCGTTGGTGCTCAATATATAAGAGAAGTAATGCCTGGAGAGATGGTAATAATTACAAGAACTAGTGTAAAGAGTAGCTTTGTTTTTGAACCACAATCGCGATTAGCAGTATGTGCCTTTGAGTTTTTATATTTGGCACGACCAGACTCCAGTATTAGTGGCAAGAATTTGTATGAAGCTAGAGTTAGAATGGGAAGAAATTTATATAGGGAACATCCAGCAGACGCTGATGCGGTTATAAGCGTTCCTGATTCAGGTACTCCAGCTGCTATTGGTTTTTCAAAGGAAAGTGGAATTTCTTTTGCAGAAGGGCTTATTAAGAATAGATACATAGGTAGAACCTTTATTCAGCCAGATCAGCTTTTGAGAGAAGTTGGAGTTAGATTAAAGTTAAATCCAATTGTTTCTGCCATCAAGAATAAGAGAATTGTGTTAGTTGATGATTCAATTGTTAGAGGCACAACTAGTAAAAAGATTGTTAAATTATTAAGGTCAGTTGGAGCAAAAGAAATTCACATTAGAATAAGCTCTCCAGAAGTTAAATGGCCATGCTTTTATGGTATTGATACAGAATCGCAAGATGAACTCATAGCAGCCAATTACTCGGTAGATGAAATTGGAAGGATGTTGGAGGTTGATTCTATAGGCTATCTTTCTTTGAAAGGTTTAGTGAATGCCATTCACCTTCCGGCTAATCATTTATGTTTAGCTTGTTTTAATGGAGATTATCCTGTAGGTGTGCCAGAGCATATAAAGAAATCTAAAATGGGAACAGGTAAGTCCTCGTAGCTCAGTAGGATAGAGCGTTCGCCTCCTAAGCGAAAGGCCGTGCGTTCGATTCGCGCCGAGGACGCCATTTGTTATTTATAGTTTTAAGCTTTTCCTTGTAGCGTTTAGTAAATCAAGAATGTAGTCTAGTCTATTTTGTGTTTCAGTATACGTGTCAAGGAAATCAACTCTTTCTGCTTTTTCTTCTATATAGGATGGATTTTGTTTTATAAGGTCTAATAGTGAAAACAGTTCAGAGTTCAAAAGATTATAGTGCGCTAGAAAGATTCTTCTTTTTTTATAAATTGCATTTTTTGTTTTCCTTGTTCCTTTATCAATAGTAGCTAAGTATTTTTCTCCAAGCAATTTTTCGAAATTTTCTAATTTAGTTAAACATAATTCAAGTGATGATTCTATATAATTAATTTCTATTTGAAGTATTTGAACTGATACAACTTCATCTTTTTGGTATTCATGTAGAATAGGATCAGTTCTATCGAGAGAGTGCTGTATGTTTCTTAGTGTGTGTGTTAGTGTCTTAAATAATACTCTATATGAGTCATCTATTTTTTTAGATGTAATTTTGTTTAATGCAATTATTTTTTGTTTCATATAAATATATCGGGAGAAGTACACTAAATTCCCATTTAATGTTTTTTTAAAAAGACCTATAATCTATATAATATAAAAAAGTTGAAGGAGTGGTTTAAAGATGGCAAGAGTGTATAATTTTAGTGCAGGTCCAGCAGTGTTACCTCAAGTAGTGTTAGAGAGGGCTCAAAAAGAAATTTTAGATTATAAAGGAACGGGGATGTCTGTAATGGAGATGTCTCATAGAAGTAAAACGTATGATAAAATTATTAAGAAAGCCGAATCAGACCTAAGAACACTTATGAATATTTCTGAAGAGTATGCTGTTCTTTTTATGCATGGAGGGGCAAGCGCTCAGTTTGCTGCTGTTCCTATGAACTTAGCAGTTAATAAAAAAAAGATAGCCATAATTAATACAGGAACATGGTCAGACAAAGCAATTAGTGAAGGTAAAAGATATGTCGAGGTTGATGTCATTGCTTCTTCTAAAGAACAGAACTTTACCTTTATTCCTAACCTTGAAAAACTAACAATTCCTTCTGATGCGGATTATTTACATATTGTTTCTAATAACACGATTTATGGTACAAAATACAATAGTTTACCAAAAACAAATATCCCGATTGTTTCAGATATGTCTTCTTGCATTTTATCTGAAGAAATCAATGTTAATGATTACGCTTGCATCTTTGCCGGTGCTCAAAAAAATATAGGTCCTGCTGGTTTATGTATAGTTATAGTTAAACGGTCTTTGCTTGGTAACGAAATGAGCATTACTCCTAAACTTTATAATTATAAATTAACTGACAAAGAAGAGTCTATGTTCAACACACCGTCAACGTATAGTGTCTATTTAGCAGGTTTGGTTTTTGAAGATTTATTGGAAAAAGGTGGAGTAAAAGCAGCGCAAAAAAGAAATGAACAAAAAGCCAAAATATTATACGATTGCATTGATAATTCTAAGTTATTTACTTCGCCTGTAAACAAAAAAGATAGATCATTAATGAATGTGCCTTTTTTAACTAGCAGTGAAGATTTAGATGCTAAATTTGTTGCAGAAGCTTCTATTTTTGGCTTAGTGAACTTAAAAGGACACAGAAGTGTAGGCGGGATGAGAGCAAGCATATACAACGCAATGACAATTGAAGGAGTCCAGGCATTAGTGGACTTTATGGAGAAGTTTGAAAAAAATAATAAATAGGAGGCAAGCATGAAAGACACTATTGCTGTATTAACTAGTGGGGGCGACGGTCCCGGCATGAATGCTGCGGTTAGGGCAGTTGTAAGAACATCTGTTGCTTTAGGCTATGATGTGGTTGGAGTAAAAAAAGGATTTGAGGGACTCATTAATGGTTTGTTTGAGGAATTGGATATTCGTTCTGTTGGAAATACACTTAATCGTGGAGGAACATTTATTCAGACAGCTAGAAGTCCTCGTTTTAAAACAGAAGAAGGAAGAAAACTGGCTTATGCAAACATGGCATCAAGAGGGATTAAAAAACTAATCGTTATAGGTGGCGATGGCTCTTTTAGAGGCCTTAATGATGTCCTTGTTGAAACTGGCATACAAGGAATTGGTGTACCTGGAACAATAGATAACGACGTGTATGGAACAGAGTATACAATAGGGTATGACACTGCATTAAACACCGCCATGGAATGTATAGACAAAATTAGAGACACAGCAACTTCTCATGACAGGCTTTTTGTAATTGAAGTCATGGGAAGAAATTCTGGATATTTAGCAATGTATACAGGCATCTCTTGTGGTGCGGAGGGAGTGTTTATTCCTGAAAATAAAGACGAGTACCCTTTAATCCTTGAACGACTCAAAGAAGGAAGAGAAAAAGGCAAGAAAAGCTTTATTATAATAGTAGCAGAAGGTGACGAACTTGGTGGAGGTTTCGCTATCAAAGAAATGCTCCAAAAAGATTTAGGAGACAGTTGGAATATACGCGTGTCCATTTTGGGTCATTTGCAGAGAGGTGGTTCACCAAGCGCTTTGGACAGAATAGTTGCAAGCAGACTAGGCTATGAAGCTGTACTAGCTTTAGATAAAGGAATGTCTGGCGTTATTGTAGGGTATACCTCTATGAACGATTGTGTTAATTATGTTCCCTTAAAAGATACTTGGGAAAAGAAGAAGACAATATCCGAAAGAACAACAGATATGTTTGATAAATTGAGCTTGTAGTCATGAAATTAGTTCTTGTAAGACATGGTGAAAGTATTTGGAATCTTGAAAATCGTTTTACAGGATGGACTGATGTTGCGTTGTCTGACAGAGGAGTCCAAGAAGCTAAAGAAGCAGGAAAAAAACTTTTAGAGAATGGGTACTCTTTTGATTTAGCGTATACTTCTGTGCTTAAAAGAGCCAAAGATACTTTATCTATCATTTTAAAGGAGTTAAATCTTCAAGACATAGAAATTATTAATAGTTATAAATTAAACGAAAGACATTATGGTGCGTTACAAGGATTAAACAAAAAAGAAACTGCAGAAAAATACGGAGATGAACAAGTGCAAAAATGGAGACGAAGCATGTTGGAATTGCCTCCTCTTGTAGCACTAGATGATTCGCGGTATCCTGGTAAAGATGATTTGTATACAGGTATTCCCATTACTAGTTTACCCTTTGGTGAAAACCTAGAAATGACTATAAATAGAGTTGTCCCTTTTTATAAAAATGTCATATGTCCACAATTTGCTAAAGGGAGAAAAATAATTATTTCAGCTCACGGTAACAGTCTTAGAGCGCTTGTTATGGTGTTAGATGAAATGACTGACGACGAAGTTATGAACTTAAATATTCCGACGGGAGCTCCTATGGTATATGAGCTTGATGCTTGCTTGAAGCCCAGAGATAAGTATTACTTGTAATGCGTATACACACTTGGAATGTCAATGGAATAAGGGCGGTAATTAATAAAGGATTTCTTGATTACATAGACAGTTTTTCTCCTGATATACTTTGTATACAAGAAACAAAAGCTTATGAAGAACAAGTTGATATTGATTTTTCTAATTTAGGATACCCTTATGTATACTGGAATAGTGCTGAAAAAAAAGGATACTCTGGTACATGCATTGCTTCCAAAATAGAGCCCTTTGAAGTTAAATATGGTATAGGTATACAAAAACATGATAATGAGGGCAGGGTAGTGACCTTGGATTTGCCTGAATTTTACTTGGTAAACGTGTATACGCCAAATTCTAAAAGAGAACTTCTAAGATTGGATTATCGTTACAATGAATGGGATCAAGACTTTTTGTGCTTTGTAGTTGGTTTAAATAAAATTAAACCAGTTATTGTGTGTGGAGACTTGAATGTTGCTCCGGAAGAGATTGATTTAACTAATCCAAAGACCAATAGAATGAGTGCTGGCTTTACAGATAAAGAAAGAGAAGGTTTTCGTAACTATATCAGTAATGGTTTTTTTGACGCATTTAGAAGTTTACATCCTGAAGCAAAAGAGTATACGTGGTGGAGTTATATGACAAATGCTAGAGCTAGGAATATTGGTTGGCGTATTGATCATTTTTTGGTTAGTGAGAAAATTAAAGATAGTGTTGTTGATGTTTGTATACACAATCAGGTCTATGGTTCTGACCATTGTCCTGTAGAATTAATCCTTAGATAAATGGCTGATTTGTTTACTTCTGCGATAGATACTGATTCCAGAAAACCATTAGCGTATAGAATGTCCCCAAAGACCTTTGATGATTTTGTTGGACAAGAACAAATCGTAGGCGAAGGTAAACTTTTAAGAAAACTAATTGATGCTGACAGAATAGGCTCCTTAATCTTTTTTGGTCCACCAGGCACAGGAAAAACAAGCTTGGCTAGAATAATTGCTAATAGAACAGAGTCAAAATTTGTTGACTTAAACGCAGTTGAAAGCAAGGTTTCAGATGTGCGACTTGTGATAGAAGAGGCTAAAAAAGATTTCTCTTATTATAGAAAGAAAACAATTCTTTTTGTGGATGAAATACATAGATTTAACAAGAGTCAGCAAGATGTTTTGTTAAAGGATCTGGAAAGTGGAATTATTCAATTTATTGGTGCAACCACTGCCAATCCTTTGTATAGTCTCAACTCTGCATTAGTTTCCAGAAGTAAGCTTTTTGAATTTAAGCCATTAACATATTTGGACATTAAGAAAGCAGTAGAGCTTGCAATTAAAAATGATTTAATTTTAAAAACTTGGGAAATAGAGATTGATAAAGATGTTTTGAAGAAATTTATTTTTAGTTTTGATGGTGACTTAAGACAAGTCTTGAATAATTTAGAATTAATGGTTTTAGCTAAAAAGGCCAATTTTAAATCAAAGATAATACTTGCTGACGAAGATATTGACCAAGTAATAATGCATAAGATTGTCCATTATGATGAAAATGAACATTATGATCTTATTTCCGCATTTATTAAGTCAATGCGTGCTAGTAAAGAAGATGAAGCTGTTTATTATCTTGCGAGGATGCTCTTGTCTGGTGAGGACCCAAGGTTTATTGCTAGAAGAATGTTGATTTTTGCTTCGGAAGATGTTGGGTTGGCAGACCCAGTTGCTTTAACTGTTGCTACTGAAGTATACAAAGCAACTGAAGTGCTAGGGATGCCGGAAGTAGAGATAAATTTGTCCCATGCTTGTTGCTATTTAAGTAGGGCGCCTAAAAATAGAGATGCGTATACTAAAATTAAAGAAGCTATTCAACGAGTCAAAGATAAACCTAACGACTCAGTTCCAAGTCACTTAAGAAATTGGAAAATATAACTAACCTTTTTCATTTAATAAATGAGTAGTCATTCTATTCTCTATATTTTTTTAATTTAGAGCTTTTCCTGTTTAATTAAAAGAGACACTCCGGTCATTTCTTTTGGCTTTTTGATGTTTAATAAGTCTAGCAATGTAGGCGCAATGTCCGCTAATTTGCCTTCTTTTTTTAACTCAACTTTTTCACTAGAAATAACAACCATCGGAACTTGATTCATGGAATGTGCTGTCATAGGAGAACCATCTTTTTCTGTCATATGGTCTGCATTACCGTGATCGGCAGTTATTATGGCAAGTCCATTTTTTTGTTTAATTGCATCAATGACTTTGCCAATGCAGGCATCAACTGTTTCAACTGCTTTGATAGTAGCTGGAATTACTCCCGTGTGTCCAACCATGTCCATGTTTGCATAGTTCAAAATTATGACATCGTATTTGTCGCTCTTAATAGCTTCCAGCAATTTGTCGGTAACTTCCAGTGCTGACATTTCGGGCTTTCTATCATAGTATCCGTCAACTTCTTTTGGAGAAGGAATTAATATTCTATCTTCTCCTGAAAAAACTTTTTCTGATCCACCGTTAAAGAAAAAAGTTACATGTGCATATTTTTCTGTTTCTGCAATTCTTAATTGTGTTAAGTTTTGATTAGAAAGAAATTCTCCTAGTGTGTTTTCAAAAGTATCTGGTGGATAGGCAACGTTTTCATTTAAGCCTGCTTGATATTGGGTAAAGCTTGTAAAAAATATCTTCGGAGTTTTTATGTTAGCAAAAATATTTTTTGGATCGTCATTTACTTTATTCAATAATGCTTTGGTGATTTGTCTGGCTCTGTCTGGTCTGAAGTTAAAGAAAATTAATGAATCATCTTTTTCTACTTTTATAATACTACCACTTGAATCAGTGATATTAGTTGGTGTAATAAACTCGTCTGTTTGATCTTCTGCATATTTTTCTTTTAATAGGTCAATTGCGTTTGCGTGCTTTTCCCCTTCACCTTTAACTAAGGCATTGTAGGCGATTACGTTTCTGTCGTAGTTATTGTCTCTATCCATAGCATAATATCTACCCATTACTGTAATAACCTTACCTACGCCGAGTTCCTTCATCTTATTTTCGAGTTTTTCCATATAATTAATACCTGCGGTAGGGGAAGTGTCTCTTCCGTCCATTAGCGCATGCACGTATACTTTGGTCATATTCATTTTTTTTGCTTTTTGGAGTAGGGCGAAAAGGTGAGAAATATCGCTGTGTACACCACCATCTGAAAGCAGACCCATGAAATGGATTGCAGTGTTGTTTGTTTTTGCATTTTGAAAGGCATCGTCAATAGCTTTGTTTCTAAAAAAATCACCGTTTTTTATTTCCACGTTTATTTTTGCTAAGGCTTGGTAGACAACTCTTCCTGCTCCAATATTTTGATGTCCGACTTCTGAGTTTCCCATAACGCCTTCAGGTAATCCAACCTCAAGGCCATTGGTGTTTAAAGATGCTGAAGGATAGTTTTTTAAAAAACCTGTTAAATTTGGAGTGTTGGCTAAATAAATAGCATTGCTCTCATCTTTTTTCCCAATTCCCCAACCATCTAAAATTGCTATAAGTGCTGGACGATATTTTGTCATTTTGGCTCCCTTGTATTTTGCATTTTATCTCTTTGGTAATTGTAGATTATCTCCAAGGGTCTGAAAAGCTGAAATTTGCCTCTTCAAATTGTGGATAAGCATAAATTCTGTTGATAAGTTTCTGTCATTCAATAACCATGGCACCTATGGCCCCGAAAACATAAAAATGATACTTTACATAATATATATTATGCGACGTAGAAATATTGGTAATTTATCTAGATTTATGTTTGCTTGGATATTAGGCTGTCTCTTCTCTTGCAAAATATGGATAGAATAATCATAATAGTTTGCAGACACATCCTATTAGGAGCTCATTAATGGAATTAAAAGCTAAGAAGAAAATCTTAATTTACGGCGATATTATGCTAGATAAATATTTTACTGGTAAAGTTAGTAGAATTTCTCCTGAGGCCCCTGTTCCAGTTGTTAACGTGGATAATGAGCATATGACGCTTGGTGGTTCAGCGAATGTAGCTAATAACATCGCTAAGCTTGGCAATACGCCTGTTTTGCTTGGTTTTATAGGTAAGGATAAGAATGCTGCTGATTTATCAAATTTAAGCAATAAGGAAGGCGTTCAGCTTGAGGCCTTAGTTATGGACAACCCTACTGTAACAAAAATTAGAGTTATTGGTGGACATCAGCAGATAGCTCGTTTAGATTTTGAAAATCCTTTGGAAATTGATAGTAAATTAATTGGGTTGTTAGAAAAAAAATTGAATAATTTAATTCAGAATGATGTTTCTGTTTTTGTAATTTCTGATTATTTAAAAGGATCCTGTACAGCAGAAACGTGTCAGATGATTATTGATAAGTGCAGTAAGCTTAATATTCCCGTTATGGTTGATCCTAAAGGAAGTGATTGGAATAAATATAATGGCGCCTATATGGTTACTCCTAATTTAAAGGAGTTAGCACAGGTTTCTAATGCAGAAATATTGAATACTGATGAAGAAATTAAAAAATATGCTCTACCCTTGCTTAATAAGTTTAATATTAAGTATTTGTTAGTTACTCGTTCTGAAAAAGGAATGATTTTAATTTCCCGAGATGAAACAATTAACTTTGCTACAGTTGCCAGGGAAGTTTTTGATGTTTCTGGTGCAGGCGATACTGTTATCGCTACTGTTTCTTTGGGAGTTGCTTTAGGCATGGGTATTAAAGATGCTGTAAAAATGGCAAATATCGCTGCTGGTATTGTTGTAAGTAAGTTTGGTACAACTCCTATCTATAAAGATGAATTATTAACTGCCATGAATGAAGTTTCCTCTAAAGTTATTAATAGGAAAAATTTATTGAGAATTGTTGAACAAGAAAAGCAAAAATCTAAAAAGATTGTTTTTACAAATGGTTGTTTTGATATTTTACACAAAGGCCACCTATCATATTTGCGTGATGCTAGTAAATTAGGTGATGTTTTTGTTTTGGGACTTAATAGTGATGATTCTGTAAAACGACTAAAGGGTGACGATAGGCCTATCAACAATCAACAAGATCGTGCGGATGTGCTTTCTTTTCTGAATTTTGTTGATTACATTACTATTTTTGATGAAGATACCCCACTCGAGCTGATAAAAGCTATAACTCCCGATGTGTTAGTTAAAGGTGGCGATTACAAGGCTGAAGATGTGGTGGGCAAGGATTTTTCTGGTAACGTGGAAATTATTCCTTTTATTGAAGGCTACTCTACTACAAAAATCATTGATAAATTGAAATAGTTTTCACTGCTCTATCAATTTTAACAATTTCAAATAATGCGTAGCCAAACAAGGTAATTGATTTTCTTTAAGTACATTTTATGGAATTGATAGTTTATTAATGGCAGCCCCTAGGAGAATTGAACTCCTGCTTACAGGATGAAAACCTGGTGTCCTAACCACTAGACGAAGGGGCCACTTTATTTAGTTTGGTGGGCGGTGACAGGATCGAACTGCCGACCCTCTGGGTGTAAACCAGATGCTCTACCATCTGAGCTAACCGCCCTTTTCAAATTACAATACCTTGTGAAAGGCTTAGAAAATATACCATGCTAAAAAATCACTGTCAACGGTGTATAATTAGAGAACTTATATGGAAAAAATATGCTACATGGATAAAGCTTATGAACAAGCCCTGCTCTGCTTGGAGCATGAAGACGTGCCTGTCGGTGCAATAATTGTTAAAGATGAAAAGATTGTTGCAGTAGGCAGAAACAAACGTGTGCTGGAAAATAACGCGCTATTACACGCAGAAGTTGACGCTATTCAGAATGCTTGCAAGCTTTCTAATAACTGGAGGCTTGATGGCGCAACGCTTTATGTGACGCTTGAGCCCTGCCTGATGTGTGTTGGTGCTATTATTCAAGCTAGAATTAGTAAAGTTGTTTTTGGAGCTATTGATGCTAAGGCTGGCTGCGTTGTTAGTAAATACAAAATATTTGATGAGGACAAGTTAATTCATAAAGTTCAATATGATTATAATGAAGACGAAAGATGCTCTAAAATTTTAACTGATTTTTTTGAAAAGAAAAGAAAGAAAGCTTAACCTTTATCCGAAAATTTCTTTTTCTATAATTTCACAAAGGATATGAATAATTAAA
>JAQWCF010000055.1 GCA_028706105.1 Candidatus Margulisiibacteriota bacterium | reverse complement strand
ATAAGCATACACAACTGAATTTCCAGCATTTCTGTAACTCAAGTATCTTTTTAAATCTGGAATTTCTTTGTTAAATAAATCATTATCAGCCATCAGCTCATCAAGCTCAAAGCACCAATCAGCGATGCTATCATTGGAATACGGCAAGGCATCTATCACTGCAAGAGTTGAAATATCTTTAAACAACCCTACAAAACTTGTGGCATCAAAATATGTTTGGGTTATCGTTTTTAAATTTTCGTAATTATTTCCAACTTTTCTAGCAATATTAATAGTATGTTCTGCTGTATTAACCCAGTTATCTCCCCCAACAAGAATCATCTTGTCTTTCACCGGAATCCACTCACCTAGCCCCATCTCTGCTATCTTATTAAAAGACGAAACTTCATACCCCGCTAGATTGACAGGCAACACAAAATGCTCACCAATATAAGCATCTTTATCTGCGCTTGCGTTGGCTAAAGCTTGCATATCAATAAATCGCTGGGTAATAACTCCTTCTGATGTTAAATACCCTTCTCTAATCAAATAGAACCATAATTCTCTTTGAAGCTCTGCTGGTAATTGAGGAGATGAATCAAATAAGCCAGAAGCTTTAATAAAAAAGCCTCCCTCGTTTGATGAGACTTTCTGAATTACTGAAAAATGACTAGGCATGACTATCTTGGACATACGATAGTATATTTCGCCTGGTTCTTGTACGAAAATGGCCTGTCCGGAGTATAGCAACTTGTAAGAACCGACTGTATCTATAAAAATATTGGGCTGACCTGGAATAACCTGAGTATCAAAATAATGTTTTGTCGCTAAATAACTGACAAGACCTGGGTTTTGCCCACTGATTAACTTAGAATAATAGTCAGCGTAACTTAATTTACCATTGGCTGTCACATATTCTGTTAAACGCAAAGAAGAAGAGTAGGTGTTAAGATCCATAACAAATCGATGAAATGCAACCATCTTTTGATAATAAAGATTGTTGAGTAGGACATTTACCTCGGCTTCAGTTTCTGCAATGTTCTGAATTGGGATAAAGATATTTTCTAAAGACTTTCTTAGCTCTAGTGATTTCAAGATGTCCTCGTATCTTGGAGCGACGTATTTTTCTTGCTCGTCCACGTCCCCAGAGAAAGTATCTCTAAAAAGATTGTTTCCTTTATAAAGATTATTCAATCTTAGAAAATCTGTAAGAACGCTTACATTATAACCATTGTTACTAACTCCTTCATCATAACTAGCAAATAAAGCATTAATGTCTATCCTCATATCATTAGCCAGAAAACTGATGTTTTTGACTGCATTATAAATAGCAATAGACGCATAGGAATTAAGTAACCAAGCCTCTCTGTCGGCTACCTCATATCCGCTGTTTTGCAACCAATTTACAGCTAATTCGGCTTGATTTGCTAACTCTGCTTCTAGGTTTGGAATGATATCAGCACTAGCTATATTTCTTAAATGTTGGTCTGCCTCGTCAGCGTTAGGATAATTTTGTTCAACAACCTTTCTATAACGACATAAAGCAATTAGCTCTTCTAATGTAATGTCATGTGTTACTGTTGGAGTTATTGCGTTAATAACCTTAGAGATTTGTTCAACATATACTTGAAGAACCTCAGTCGCCTTATCGTTAGGTTGAATGTTTTCCGAAACAAGTCCATGTTCAAAAATTTCAGTTTTCGCAAAAGCTCGATCTTGCCAGTCTAACTGTTTCCAATCATGTTCTGTCTGACTTAAATCTATTACTTCAGATAGTATTTTATTCGTGCTTTTGTCATACCAGGTCAGCAATAAATTGCCATCCTGCTGTTTGATAACAAAAACTTTGTCCGCATTAACTTGAAACTCCACCTTCAGTTTATATAACTCAGCCGTATGTAAGTTTTTGCGAAGAATTTCTACATAGCCAGCGCCAATATATAGAGGTGAAAATTCTTCATTATCAATGATAACACTTGTTTGCCAAGATCCATTAAAAGAAGACGCAATAACATTCTCTGAAATTTTTTCTCCATATTTATCAAATACAGCTTGCTTGAACTGAGGAGTCTTGTAGTTAATGTTATATAAAACATATTTATCGCCAAACCAACATGGATTATTAATGTGCACACTATACGTTCCTGGCATTAAATTTAAATAATAATCCCCTGATGATCTGAATGTCTGAACACCTTCCCACTGATTATTACTATTTAATCTAGTTAAATTAGCATAATAAGCTGAGTCCCCAGCACTATCCGCATAATGAACAAAAATTCTCTGCGGACACTTTAGCTCAAAATACTTGGTTGTATCTGCTCCATAACTTTTATCAGACAAACCATTATCAGCGTATCCAGTAACATAAGTTATTGCTGTAGTCTCTTCTTCTACACCAACCGCGACAACTTGACTATCATAAATAAAATCCAATTGAGAAAGATTATAATTAGCAGAAGTCATTATCTCTTTTTTAAGATCAGTTAAACCAGAGACATACTTTTCACAAACTAACTCAACAGTAATTTTCCCATTAACAACTTTCCCTAAATTATCCCTTCTATCCCACAAAACTGATAAATTTTGAGTTGGCTCGCCAGAATATATTTTTGTAATTAGTTTTCCACTTGCGTCTAAAATATTAGCTGTTACATAATCTATTTGTTCTGAACCATCAACTAAAGATAAATCTATCTTTAGCTTTTCAGAGTTGTTTTCTTTGGAAATAGCTATATTGGCCTGAACAGTTGAGATAAATTCTAAATATTCAATTAACTGTTCTGGTGATTGAAGCAAATTCTCGTTAACTAGACTCAACAACTGTTGATAGTCAAAAGTAGAAAAATCAATTCCCTCGTCTATCATTTTGACAACAGAATTAATTACAACATCCTCAGCATTGGAGTATGTTTTCTTTTCTGGGACAAACCCTGGAGAGGATTGGTTTACTTTTATAATATTTTGATTCTCAGTAAAAATACTTGCAGCTATTTCTAATGACTTGCCTTGATCCATAAAAGCGAGAATTTTATCAAAGCTTATTTCTGCAGAATAAGTCAAACCTTCTAGAAGATTTAATAAATTAAATAATGTGTCTTGCTCAACATCGCTATAGTCTGACCTCGACTTGTCTAATTTTACCTTTAGCAAGGTCAATCTTTTCTCAAAATCAAAGTTCTTTAAATGTAAACCAATTGATTCCATATCATAGTTATTTAAAACACTATCCAGAGAATTTACATTAAAAATTTCTAAAAAAGTTGAATTTCTAGCGCCATCTAAATATTTCAAAATCTCTAACATTACTAACTTGTTGTCGTTACTATAGACCAAAATACTTTTATCTAAGTGCAACCCATAACTACTAAGTCTTTTGATTACTCCCTTAAACCAAGAAATTTCTGTCAATAAATCCTCCTGAACCGGAAACCTAGCAACCAAATCCGCAAAAGTCATATCTATATCCAGAATCATGCCCTGATTAGCAACTAAACACTGAGCATATTCCATTGTTGCTTGTTCAGGATACTGAGTAGCGTATTCTTCGTACCCAGTAATGCCCATACTATTCAATTTACTAGCCAGGCTAGAAGTAGAAGCTAAAACATCCATAATCGAGAAATAACTGCTCAAATCTGCAGAACCATTATACTTGTCTGGAGTCGGCGCAATACTATTTTCAAACAAACTCAAGGCATAGGCGGAACTAACATTTCTCCAAGGAGTTATACAGCCACGATCAATACCTTTCTGAATATATAAATAAATTAAATTATCCAGAGACCATCTGTCATAACTATTAATCCATTCAAGAGGAACGCCAGTATTTCCTATTGGTTTCATTCTGCCCTCAAAAAGCTTAAGCAAGGCGATACTCAAATTTATATAACTAGTTGTTCTAAACGATCCACTGCTTATGCATGAAGCATCAATACCAACATAAGTAAGCCAACTCTGCAACTCTTCCCAACTCATGTTTTCGGGACTTTTATCATAAGAAACAACTACCCTCTCTGTAACAGGAATTCCTTTGAGCCCTAAATATTTGGAAGCAAACATAGACTTTAACGCATACAAGTTTGAAGTTAAACCCATCTTAGCAAGTTCATAGCTAGTAAAGTGACCAGTAAGCCCATATTGCTCTAACATCTCTTGATACTTATTCTTGCTAATGGATATTACCCTATAAAACTCTTTATCATTGTTAATTGGCTTAGAAATAACTATTTCTTCTACATCTATTCCCGCGATGTTGGTAATTTGTCCGTCAACATCATCCACGGTTAACAATTGACCATAGTCCTGCCATGCATGCAGGTCTTGACTTATCTGTAACTGATAATCATGATTGGAAACACCGTTAATAGCAATGTTAGCAAAATTTTGATGAATTTCCTTAGTGCCGTCAGGTAACTCTCCTTCGACAGGATACGTGAGTTTGGTAAACTCTTTCATTTTCAATAATGGCTGATGCGTACCATCCTTAAACTGTAAACATGCTGATCCATTTAATCTTACTGGCTCGCCCACATTAACCACCTACCTTTTGTTTTATATCCCCCTCCCTTTCACTCCCTTGGTAAATAGAATATCAAATAAAAACCATAACGTCAACTATTATTTTATAAAAATAAATTACGCAGATATTTCTAATCTTTATTTGAAAATATTTATGAATTCCGTGGGAGAGGCGAATGAAGAAAGTCGGAGGGAGTGACTAAAAATAGCCTTTCAAAAGAGTCAGCAAGTATTTCTCAATTCATTTATGCGGTAATTACCACTAAGATAGGCGTTTGTTATCATCTCTTGGTCTTTACCAGCAAAGACTCTTTCTATGGCCAATAACAACTCCTCATAATGCTCAGGTTTTTCCGGCTTAACTATATACCTAACAACTTTACCGGTAACTGGATCTGTTGCAGCAGAAATCTTTCCTATATCTTCATAAGCAGAAAGTATTATTACTGGAATTTGATGAAAAGCACCACTATCCTTAAACATTGACGAGCCTTCTTGTTTCCTAAGTTTTTTCAAAAACTGTAACCCATCCATCTCTGGCATTTTAATGTCCAAAATAATACATTTCACTTTGTTTTCTGCAATACCAAGAAAGCGTTCATTATTCTTCAGAACCCTTAAAGCTTGCTTCCCATTATGAGCCATTTGAGTTAAATATTTTCCAGTTTGCTCAATTCTTTCAGCAATGTTTTTTGCTATCTCCACTTCATCATCCACAACTAAAATAAGTGATCTAACTGTTTGTTTAGCCTCCAAAGTCCCGCACCAAACATCTAACCAAAAAATTCTAAATCTGGAATATGCCCTGAAGGGACCTATGAAAAGCCCAACAATAGCCGCTAACAGACAAATCAGACAAGAAACATAGAAATAAAAAAATTTAAAAACAAACTTTGTTAGCACAAATTTAAACTTATTTTGCTCTAGTACCACAACAAACACTTTCTTTAATTTTTCGTATCCCCAGACTAGCCCACCAGTAAAACCGATAAGCAAACCGTAGAGTGTTAGCAAAAATAAAATTACAGGAGAAAAAATAATTGAAAAAATTACAAAACCAAATTTATGTTTGTTGAACAAATTTAACATATTATTTTTATTTTATTCTTTTTTACGAATTATTCCAATACTTCTAATCTTCTTTAGTAGCATATGAAAGAATTCATGGTTTATGATATAATCAAAATTAGGGTGGTCGTCAAACTAGGGGGTTGCATGAAAAATAAAGTTTCAATTACACAAGAATCTACTTCTAATAAACCTATCCAAGTAATTATTACAAACCCAGACATCCAAATAATAGAAAAAAAAGACACTAAAACGTCAATTAACGAATACCTTCTTTTTATTAATGGAAAAGATATTAAAACAAATATTGTGGACTATTCTATTGATGCTGATACCTTAATTAAAAACCCACTGCAAACGATTAAATCAGTAAGTTTACTTAAAAAAAAATTAATAAAAGAATCCGCAATTGCAGACGCAATTATCGGAAAATACTATCTAGCAGAAGAAACCCATATTTATGCTGCTTTTGACTCGGCACGGAGCTCTTATGAAGAATTCAAAAATTATAGTGTTGAACAAAGAGCACTAATACTAAAAAATGTAAAAAAAGAACTCATTAATAATAAAGATGAATTCATTTCCTTAATAATCAAAGAAGGTCATCCATATAAATTAGCTGTTTGGGAATACGAAAACATGATCAGCGGTGTTTCCAATGAAAACATTCAATTTTATATTGAGTTACTTAAAAAAGAAGTAACTATTAACAAAGAGAAAATCATCTTTTACAGAAAACCTGATGGGGTAATCCTGGTGATTCCACCAAGAAACGCACCGGCAAGTAATTCTTTTTTAGCAATTTCTGCATTAATTACAGGAAACACCTTAGTAATTAAACCACCTCAAAAACTACCAATATCAACGGTCTTCTTATGGAGAAATATTGTTGTGCCGGCAATAATAAAAGCAGGATTCTCTCCTTCCATTATTAATATTATTCAAGGCAATTCCAGCATCATTCTGAACAAAGCACTTGCCTCAGACAAAATTAGCACTATTTTCAATTTTGGAGAAAGCAGCAGGTGCATAGAATTAGGGAAAAAAATTTATGAAGCAAACAAAAAACCAATTTTAGAATTGTCAGGAAACGACATTTTTACAGTCTTCCCTGATGCAAAAATTACTAACGAACTTATTGACTCAGCCTTAGAATGTTTTTTAGGGTCTACCCAAATATGCATGGTTCCAAAGTTATTTTTTGTTCATGAAAATATCTATGATGAATTTGTTGAAAAAATCTTATTAAATATCCAAAAAGTTAAACCTGGATTACCTTCAAACAAAGACACCTGGTTAAGCCCTGTTGGCAAAGTCAAAGATTACTTTAAATACTTAGAAGATGCTCAACAAAAAGGGGCAAAGGTGCTAATCGGCGGAAATTTATTAAATTACAAAGGTGAGCTTGATAAAAAGGGAATGTTTATTCAACCAACAGTATTAGCAATCACTGATTATAAAGAAATATCAACCTTTATGCTTTTTGAAAAAGAAATATTTTTCCCATTAATGCCTATAATTAAATTCGGCTCAAACAATCAATCAGAAGACGACACAAATTTCATGATTGACACTATAAATGCTCACAAATACGGTCTAAGGACTTCCTTTTGGACAAACAATAAAAAAATTATTTCAAAATTAGTACAAAATATTGTTAATTCTGGAACCATTCGAATCAACTCACGACACATTGGCATATCTCCCTACCTATCATCACATGGAGGCACGAGCCTCTCTGGCGGAGCTTATGGAGAAATGAACTATATGTGTTTGCGTGCTTCTCATATGCAAGGGATAAGCATTACTGAGTAATGTTCAATTCTCAATACAATTTCATATTTCTTCTACCTTTAATTATTAGCTCACTTTTACTTTTGTTCTTTTCGCTATTTGTTTTAAACTCAGACAAAAAAAGTCTACAACATATACTTTTTTCATGTCTTTCCGCATCAACTGGACTATGGTTTTTTTCCTTTATTTTTATGTATAGCGCTATTAATCAAACAAATGCACATTTTTTTGCCAAATTAGGGTATTCTTGGATTATCTTAATTCCTTTATTCTTAAGCGGATATACTAACTCCTATGTTGGGAAAAAAATAACTTCTACATGGATCAAAATATCCATGCTTATTAGTGTGTTTTTCTTATTAATAAATACCTTTAGCAACTCACTTATCTCTGGTGTTTATCAATACCAATGGGGCTTTTACCCGAAAGCAGGGATACTGCTATCCTTCTTTATTGTTTTTTTTATTGTTTCCTTCTGCTTCTCTTTCATAGAATTCATTAATTTTTACAAAAAACAATCCTCTAATAATTCTATATATTTGTTCCTTGCTTTTTTTATTGCCTTGCTTGGTGGAGTAGATTATTTTGCAAATTATGGTATAAATATCTACCCTCTTGGATATTTCTTCGCAACAAGTTGCATTGCAATCGTTGCCTACGCCATACTAAAACATGAATTAATGGACATCCGCTTAGCTGTTACAAAAACCTTTTCTTATCTCATCAGCATTTCTTTACTATGCGTCTCTTTCTTGTTCCCTCTTTTACTCATAAACCATAAACTTTTACTTCTTGTAATAACAATTACTTTATCAGTGTTCTGGGCATTCTATTTTCGACCACTTGCTAGTTTCCTAATAACTACAACTAAACGTAAATTCATTAAGGGCTACTACGAGCCGGCTAAAGTGCTTTTAACCATCTCCGACATGCTAGTCAGCAAAACGGACCGAGAAAGTATCTTCTTTAATGTTCTAAATACTCTAGACGAAGCGCTGGAACTTGAGCAAAGCTCTTTTATAGTTGCAGTTAGAGACAAGGATAATAAATTACAAGGATACAAACTACTAAACGAAGAAAATTCAGATTTAACAGAATTATCCACAGCAAGTCCTTTGATTGCTTTCTTCAAAGCTAACCAATCAATTTATAAGATTGAAAACCTAGAAGATGAACTAAGAACCCTCTTGCTAGAGATGAATTATACCAAGAACTCATTAGTATTCCCTCTGCATTCACCAGAACTGTTGGAAGGGATACTGCTTCTTGGTAAAAGAAGCTCGGGCAAAGACTATAAAGAAGAAGACATTAGTTTCCTTAAACAACTTCGTGCCATCCTGACTTCTGCCTTTTATAAACTTACTCCCTATGAAAAAATAGAAAAAAACTTTCTAGGCACCCAAAAGAAACTCTATGATGCTGAACGTAATCTTGCTCGCACAGAACGCATTGCCTCACTTGCTAACCTTATCCAAGAATATAATCATGAAATCAAAACCCCTTTAGCTGTACTCGTAGGAATTCTGGATAACTCCGATCTACCAGAGGATAAAAAGAAAAAAGCTTTTGCTCAGACCTCTCGTATTGGAGATATTGTTAGAACTACGCTACGCTTATCTTCCAACCAAGAAGGAGAAAGAGAGAGCTTAAATATTAATGAAGTGATAAAACAAGCACTAGACATTCTGCCACTTAGTGGCGTTTCTATAAAAAAACAACTAAACGAAACTCCTAACATCTCCGGTCACTCAGATGATTTACAAATCATGATTACTAACCTGATGCAAAACGCCAGAGAAGCTATGCCTGAAGGAGGCGACTTAACTATTAAAACTTCTTCTGAGGTAAACACTGTTATTATCAGCATAAATGACACAGGCTGTGGCATTTCAAAAGAAATACAAGACAAAATCTTTGAACCTTTTTTCTCTACTCATGTCACAAAAGGTAGAGGCTTAGGACTTTCTATTGTTTTTCGTGTAGTCAGAGAACATTTAGGAACAATAGAATTTAAAAGCGAAACAGGCAAAGGGACGACTTTCACGATAAAGTTACCAATGATTCCACTTACCAGCTAAGAAGTGAATTGTGAAAAACGAACCACTCCCACATTTACTAGCATCTGACATATCTAGAAAGTAATTAATAATAATTTGGGATTTTTTTCATTAACTGTCGATATATTTAATATAAGATATTTTAAGGAGTGCGTATGAGAACTTTAAAAGAAATAGCCAGTCTTTGCAATGTTTCCGAAAGCACAGTTTCCTTAGCTTTAAACAAACCTTATAAAATCTCAGAACCAGTTAGAACAAAGATATATACACTTATACAAAAAAAGGGATATTCCAAACTTACAAATAAAATTCAAAATTTTGGTATACTTGTTTCTAATCTTTCGCAGATGTTTTCCAATGAATTTTACGGAGAAGTTATTGAAGGGATTCTTGGTGCTGCAACAGAGGCTAATTTGCAAACGAGATTTATGATAGATTTAGACATGGATTATTATAGTATACATAATTTACAAGGATTTATTTTTCTTGGCAAACAACCAGATGAATATTATGCCAAGTTGATTAAATATCGAGTTCCGCTAGTAGCTTGTGGCTCCCCTCCTAACGAAGATATCCCTGTTACATCAGTCTACATTGAACGTGAGGAAGTTGGCGGAATGCTTGCCAATTATTTGGTAAGTTGTGGACATAAAAATATTGCGGTGCTTTTAGGTGATCACCCAAATGAGTACATCAATACAGAATTTTTAAGAGGAATTATTAAAAACAACCCTTATTTTAACGAAAACATGGTTTTCGTTGCAGACTATGATAATTACGATACAGTAGAAATTGTAGTCAACCAAATTATGTCTCATTCCCCACATATTACAGCCGTTATTTGTGGTAATGATCTTCTTGCTTATTATTTTTATAGATTTGTGGAAAGATACGGATTAAGTATCCCAGCAGACATCTCGATTACTGGATTTGATGCTATTAAATTTCCAAGATTTGTTAATAACCCTAACCCTATTCTTACCACTGCTGCAGGTGACAAAAGATTACTTGGCAAAAAAGCACTGGAACTCTTGAAGGATAGATACTTAGATTTACTTGGCTGTCAGCAATATGTCAAAATACCGAGCTCACTTGTCATTGGTGGTTCGGTTGGGAGAGTTTAGTTTCTTTAAAAGGCACTATGTTTGTGATAAGAAAGATTAGCAAAATATCCTTGTATATAGATGTATGAATAAATAAAAACTAGAAGAAATCTGACGATATTTATTCCCTGTATTTCCAGATGAATATAGCTAGATATCAGATAGTAAATAAGTATAGACAAGGAAGCTACTTTCTTTTTATAAAATATCCCTACACACAAAAAAGCAGGAATTATTGCGTCCATAATATACAGATTCATTAATATTGGCTTAATGTTTTGAAAGATGTCATAAAGAATAAATGTGGTTTTTGATAAAACATACAAACCAGTTGCAACTAAAGAAATATTTATTCTTTTTTCAGCTTTTAAAATTTGGTTTTCAGCTTCCTTTTTCATTGTATTAATTTCTTCAATTAAGATCGACTTAGGAATGCTTTTTTCTGGTGAATCCTCAATAAAAGAAATTAATTCTTTAAAGTCAATTATCTGCATATTTATATAATATAGTTATATTGAGTAAAGTCAAAAATTAAATTTTATCTTTTTCTTTACATTCAGATGTTTTAAAGAAATTAACTTTAGGATAAAGCTCTTTTAAATGGTCTACTTCCCAAGTGCCCCGAAAAAAGTAAACAGGATTAATTTCATGATCCATGGCTACATATTGTTTGTTTTCATAAATAAATTTATCAAGGTCTTCTTGTTCGGTAGCTTGTATCCAATAAGCAAATGCGATGTTGTATGGCAAATAATTACAATCTGCTCCGTATTCGTTTTGTAAGCGGAACTTAACAACATCAAATTGCAATTCTCCTACTGCCCCTAAAACTAGTTGGTTATCAATAACCTGTTTAAAAAGTTGAATAGCTCCTTCTTCTAGTAATTGAGTTAGTCCTTTGGTGAGTTGTTTATTTTTTAGTGCATTTTTTACTATTACTTTTTTAAATAATTCTGGTGAGAAGTTTGGTATACCAGTAAAGTTTATAAGTTCCCCCTCAGTGAAAGAGTCTCCAATTTTAATGAGTCCAGTGTCGTGTATACCGATAATGTCTCCAGGGAAGGCCTCTTCTGTTATTGCTCTATCTTGAGCCATAAAAATTAACGGATTGGATATTTTTATTTCCCTCTTTAGTCTGTGGCTAAAGAGCTTCATGCCTCGGGTAAACACGCCTGAGTTGATTCTCATAAAGGCTATCCTGTCTCTGTGTTTGGGGTCCATGTTCGCATGTATTTTAAAGATAAGACCAGTTACTTTTTTCTCATTAGGATCAACCGTTCTCTCAATGGCTGGAGATGGTTGAGGTGCAGGAGCAATACTAATCATTGCTTCCAATAAATCAAGAACTCCAAAATTATTGATTGCACTGCCAAAGTATACAGGTGTTTGTAATCCATCTTTGTATAAAGGAAGATAAAATTTGTCTACTGCTCCTTCAATTATTTCTAAATCTTCGGTTAGTTTTCTGTGATCATTCTCGCTTATTAAATCAATGAAATTTTTAGAATTAATATTGTTTACATCAATAGGCATAAAGCTTTTGCTTGTGGAATCAAATCTTAAATATTGTTTTTTGTATATATTGTAAATACCCTTAAATGTTTTCCCCATGCTTATTGGCCAGGTCATCGGCGTAGCTTGTATATCAAGTTCCTTCTCTATATTATCTATTAAGTCGAAAGGATTCATTCCTTCTCTGTCCAATTTATTAATAAAGGTTATTACTGGAATATCGCGCTGTTTACAGACCTCCATTAATTTTCTAGTTCTAGATTCTACCCCTTTAACTGAGTCGATCATCATCAGGACTGAATCTACTGCAGATAATGTTCGATAGGTATCTTCACTGAAGTCTGCGTGTCCAGGAGTATCTAGCAGATTGATAATGTGATTATTATATTCAAAACACATCACGGAAGTAGAAACAGAGACTCCTCTTTCTTTCTCTAGCTCCATCCAATCAGAAGTTGTATATTTTGCTGCTTTTTTTGCTTTTACTGCACCAGCTTGTTGAATGGCTCCACCAAAAAGAAGAAGCTTTTCTGTGATTGTTGTTTTTCCTGCGTCAGGATGGCTGATAATAGCAAATGTTCTTCTGCGGTTTATTTCTGCTTCTAAGGATTTCATAGCTATGGAATTGTATTATGTATATAACAATTTGTAAAATACTCTCAGTCTAGTGCTGTCAACGCAAAGTAGAAATGTCACCCTTTCTCCAAAGTAGAAATGTCCCTTTTATTAAAATCAAGCAAGTTGTTTTTTCATTAACATAAGTTTATATGAGCGTTGTTTGTATGGGTGAGAATTGG
>JAQWCF010000054.1 GCA_028706105.1 Candidatus Margulisiibacteriota bacterium | reverse complement strand
CCAATTCTCACCCATACAAACAACGCTCATATAAACTTATGTTAATGAAAAAACAACTTGCTTGATTTTAATAAAAGGGACATTTCTACTTTGGAGAAAGGGTGACATTTCTACTTTGCGTTGACAGGTGATTTGTATGAATTTTTTTTGTTTAATTTTAAAAAAGTATCGGAGAGGCTAATAAATCGACAAATTTCCGTTAGAGAAGTTTATTTTTCCCATGTTTGCTTCTTCAATAAGATTATAAGCGTTGAACATTTTGTATTCATAGGAGAGTTCATCTTTGTTGAATGTGGTTAAGTTAATTGCAGAAGTGAAGACGTTGTCGCCTTTTATTTTATCTAAGCCTTTTCCATCATCAGCAAGTAAGATGTTTTTTTTGTGATATTTATCAGAAAAAGTTAGTTCAATATAGGCTATTTTCCTTTCAGTGTTAGAGAGTGCAGTTATTTTGAAAGTGGTTTTGCTCATAGGAGAAAAAGTAATATCCAGTGATTTTAATGATTGGCCAAAGTCTGTAGATATTTTAGCAAGATCTAAGTTAATTCCCAGCTCTTTACTTATTCTTTCTCTGAGTAAATCAGTTCTTGTAAGAATATACGCTAGTTCAGCTCTGGTTATAGCTCTGTTTGGATATATTTCTTTTTTGTTTGTCCATTCCCTTGGTAAGTATCCAGAGATTGCAATGTCTGAAAGTAACTTTTCTTCTGCTAAGTTATAGTTAATATCAATAAAAGGTCGTAACTTAGAGTTGTTATTGATTGTTTCCAACAGGGGTTTGATTATTTGAACTAGTTCTTTTCTAGATAGGAAGGATTCAGTTCCAAAATACCCAGCTTCTTTTGGTTCTATAATTTTTTTATTAAGTGCTGTTTGAATATACTCATAGGCCCAATGGTTTGTTGGAAGGTCTTTAAAGTAATATCTTGTTTTGAAGTCTAGCGGACTTAGTTTGTTAATTTTGATGAGTGTTTTTACGAAATCGGCTTTAGTTATAAAGCTGTCTGGCTTAAAAAAATCAGTTCCTAAATAGGAGTCCATGATTTCTAATGATAGTAAAATTTCAATTTCTTTTCTGAAAGGACTCAGATAGGAGTCCAATAAAGTTTTTAAGGTAACAACGGTTAGTTCTTTATGGGTTGTGTCTTGATTGTTCCTGGCATAGAGATTGTATGTTTTTTTGCCAGGTCTTTGTTCAGGTATAATTATTCTAAACAGTCCATTCTCGAGAGTAATTTTTTCATTATTAATTTGTAAGGAATCAGTCCTTTTGACTTCGCCAAAGATAATAGTTTTTCCGTTTGCAATGATAGGATTGTTTTCAAGAGGAGAGATAATCCTAATACTTGGAGGCAGTGCAAATGATAAGGATAACGTTAAAAAAATAAAAAGCAGTTTAACGTTTATTTTTGACATTAGTTATTAGCTAAAAACAATAGCTTTGTTGTTTTCTATCAAGAGCAACGCATCTTCTTTAAGCGTAACTTTTCTTTTTGGTAGTTCGTTTTTGCTGTCAATTAGTCCAATTTCACCTTTTTTTAAAACAGTTAGATAGTTAGTATGGTTGTCCAAAAATGAAATTTTTCCATCAACAGCGGTTGCTGTGAATCCATATATATCACCTTCGAACACCATCGCGTGGGAACCAGAGACCTTTAAATGCATGACTGAATTACCTCTTCAATCGTTCCTTTCATTAAAAAGTTTTGTTCAGGAACATCATCGAATTCACCTTGTAGGATTCGTTGAAATCCTTTGATTGTGTCTTCTGTTTTAACAAAGGTACCTTTCAATCCAGTAAATTGTTCAGAAACATGAAAAGGTTGGGAGAGAAAATTACGGATTTTTCTTGCTCTATTAACAGTTATTTTGTCTTCTTCGGGTAGTTCACTTACTCCAAGTATAGCAATAATGTCTTGCAGTTCAGTGTATCTTTGAATCATTTTTTTAACCGCCATCGCTGTTGAGTAGTGTTCTTCTCCTACGATGTCAGGACTAAGAATTCTTGAGGAAGAGGAAAGCGGATCAATCGCTGGATAGATGCCCATTTCGACTATTTTTCTAGATAAAACAGTTACAGAATCTAAGTGGCTAAAAGTAATTGCTGCGGCTGGATCTGTAAAGTCATCAGCTGGAACATATACCGCTTGGATAGAAGTTATAAATCCATTTTTTGTTGAGGCAATTCTTTCTTCAAGTCTGCCCATTTCGATATCTAATGTTGGCTGGTAACCTACAGCAGAAGGGATTCTTCCGAGTAAAGTTGATATTTCAGCGCCAGCCTGAACAAAACGAAAAATATTGTCAATAAAGAACAAAACGTCTTGTTTTGCTACGTCACGGAAATATTCTGCTTGTGAAAGTGCTGCTTGTGCGGCAATTAGTCGGGATCCTGGCAAATCGCCCATTTGACCAAAGAGAAGAATGGTTTTGTCGATAACGCCTGTTTCTTTCATTCCTAGCCATAGGTCATTACCTTCTCTAGTTCTTTCTCCTACACCAGCAAAGATGGATATTCCACCATGATGCGTTGCCATATTATGGATCATTTCCATGATGATAACTGTTTTTCCTACCCCAGCTCCGCCAAACAATCCAGTTTTTCCGCCTTTAACATAGGGAGAAAGTAAGTCGATTGCTTTGATTCCTGTTTCGTATATTTTGTCTTCGAAGGCAAGATCTACAAATTTTGGAGCTTGTCTTCTGATAGGGTAGTATTCGGCATCTTCGATAGGCTCTTTGCCGTCAATAACTTCACCCCAGGGGTTAAATAATCTTCCCAAACATTTTCTTCCAACTTGGATTTCTAAAGGTTTCCCCGTGTCTACGACATCCATACCTCTGGAAAGTCCTTCAGTCGGTTGGAGTGATACGGCTTTAACAATATTTCCTTCTATTTGTAGAGCAATTTCAGCCAGAATAGTTTGTGGTTTACCTGATTGGATATCTTTAAACGTTATTTTTAATGCTGTTCTAATGTCAGGTATTTGTCCTGGCGGGAATTTTACATCTATTATAGGTCCTATTACTTGAACAATTTTGCCGATATTTGTCATTTTATTTTTCCTCCCTGGTTTGTAATACCTTGTATGCTGAAATAACCTCGCTTAGTTCTTGTGTTATTGCTGTTTGTCTTGCTATATAGATATCTTTGCTGATTTCTTCTTTTAGAAGTTCTGAATTTTCAACTGCATTCTTCATTACTAGTAATTTGGAACCAATTTCTCCAGTGTAATTTTGGATAAAAAGGTAATACAGTCGGTCTCTCACAAATTTATCAATGATAATTCTATCCAAGGAGTCTTGGTCAACGTCAGTGACTGCATCCGTGGGATTATATACTTCTTCAAAGGCAGGAAACAAGTCAATAATGCCCGGTTTTTGTTGGAACATATTGTTATATTTATTAATAATTATTTTAGTTTTCCAAGGAAAATTGTTTTCTTTTAGAATATCATATAACGGTTCAATGATAGCTTCATCTGGTATTGTTGTTGCTGCATGGAAGAAATGTTTATAAGGAATTTTCATCCTTTCACAAAAATGTTTTCCTTTTTCGCCGACGATAATCAAATTTGGATTTCTTCTTTGTTTAGTCAAGAAAGGTAATAGTTGTTGGTTAAATGATGACACAAAACCTTTTTCAGAGAAGAAAGCTATTACAAATTCTGTAGGAGAAGACTGGTCGATTTTATTTTTTCTAGAGGTAATACTAAAAAGCAGTCGGTCGAAGTAAGGTTGTATTTTGCGACGATAGGCAAGCAACTTTTGTGACCTTCCAATAAGAATGGTTGTAATAATTTGCATAGCTTCTGTAATTTCGTGTACAGAAGAAATGTTAGAGAGTCTTTGTTTTAAAAGTGTTATATCAGCCATTGTTTAAATAGATTTCTTTGATTATTTTTGGCAAAACTTCATTAAGTTCAAGAATATTTTCATCTGTTACATTTTTTGATCGATCAATTTTTTCATATAGCTCGGGAGCCATTTCTTGAAAAAAACCAATAAAATCATCTTGAAATAAATAAATTTTATCTAAAGGTACGTCGTCTAAAAATCCATTAATTGCAGCAAAAATTATAAGAACTTGGTCAGTTACATAAATAAGATGATGTTCTTTTTGTTTTAATACTTGGATTAAAACCTTACCTCTTTTTAATTGGAGTGTAGTCATTTCGTCTAAATCAGAAGCAAACAAGGAAAACTTTTCTTTTTCTCTATATTGAGCAAGCGTTATTCTAAGCAGTCCAGCAACTTTTTTCATGGCTTTTATTTGTGCTGCTCCGCCAACTCTAGAAACAGATATACCTGGATTTACGGCAGGACGTAGGTTAGCATTAAAAAGTTCTGTTGATAAAAATATTTGTCCATCAGTAATGGAAATTACATTGGTTGGAATATATGCGGAGACATCTCCAGCCTGAGTCTCAATAATAGGAAGTGCAGTCATGGAGCCACCGCCTAGTTCATCGTTCAGCTGAGCTGCTCTTTCAAGTAATCTGGAGTGTGTATAAAAAATATCTCCAGGATAAGCTTCTCGTCCAGGTGGTCTTTTTAAAAGGAGGGAGATGTTTCTGTAGGCATGAGCATGTTTTGTTAAATCATCATAAACGATAAGAGTCCTTTTTCCTTGGAACATAAAATGCTCGGCCATGGCACATCCTGCGTATGGCGAGTAGAACTGTAAGGCAGAAGGGGCGGAAGCTGGTGCATTGACTATAATGGTATATTCCATTGCTTGATGTTCTTCCAGCGTTTGTTTTAATTTAGCTACAGAGGAGTTTTTTTGCCCGATAGAAACATAGATACAAATAACATCCTTGCCCTTTTGATTTATGATGGCATCAACAGCAAGTGTTGATTTGCCTGTTTGTCTGTCACCAATAATAAGTTCTCTTTGCCCATGACCGATTGGAACCATTGCATCAATTGTCATGTAACCGGTTTGCAGTGGTGTATCTACTGGTTTTCTTTCAATAATTCCAGGAGGAATTACAGTTAAAGGTCGATAGCCTTCATTTTTTATAGCACCCAAACCGTCCATTGGTTCGCCCTGAGCATCTATTACTCTTCCGAGGAAGTTTATGCCTACAGGTATTTCAATAATACGATCAGTTTTTTTAACAGAGTGACCCAGCATAACTTTATTGTGCCTCGCTAGCACAACAGCTACAAGTTCTTCGTTTTCTAGGTTGAAGACTACGCCAAAGACGTTGTTACCAAAATCCAAAATTTCTCCCATTAGTGCACCAGGAAGTCCCCCAACTCTGGCGATTCCATCACCACTATCAAGCACAAACCCAACTTCTTGTTTTTTGATGTTGTCTTCATATTGTTCTATTTGTTCTAGAATTTCCTCTACAAGACTTAGTTTTTGTTCTATTTTTTCTCCCAACATCTCCGTCACTTCCTTTGTATAATTATGTCTTTTATTTTGTCGACTCTTCTTCTTAGTGTTGCGTCTATTTCTCCTTCATGCCAGCGAAGCTTAAACCCTCCAAGCATATTGGGAACAGTTTTATGAACAAATGCTACCTGCATTTTATTCGTAGCTTCAATTTTTTGTTTATAGAAAGAAAGCGTTTGTTCATCAAGCGGGTAGCGTGAAATAACTTCAACTAAAAGTAAATTTCTTTCTTTTGCAAAATAGTATTTAAAGAAATGCATGATATAGCTAAGCTTGTGTAATAAATTTTTTCTTAATAAATAGATAAGAAAGGCTAAGGTGTATTCGCAGGGGTCTTCTAATAATTTGTGAACGGTTAATAAAAGAATGTCTTCTCGGACTTTTTTATCTTCGAGAATGTTTTCAAGATAGTACTGAATTTGTCTATTATCAGAAATGAACCAGTGTATTTTATATAGCTCACGCACAATTCTAACGGTAGCTTTTGGTTCGTTATTTGAAACAATTGATTGAAAAAGGCTATAGTAGATGGCTTCTTCTTTTTTATTCAACGGAAGTTACCACCTTTTTTATTTCTTCAATAACCCTTTTATCTAGATCTTCATCAACGATATTATAAAGTACTTCTTTGATAGACTTTGCAATAATAACCGAAACATCTTGGCGAACTTCTTGAAAAGATTTGTCTTTTTCCTTTTTTATTTCTAGACGAGCCATATCTAATACAGAAGACGCTTCCATGTGAGCCTTGTGGATAAGGTCTTTTCTCATTGTTGTGCATTCATTTTTTGTATCAATAAGAATTTTTTTTCTTCTTTCAGATGCGTTTAAACTTTCTTCTTTAATTTTTTCTGTTAAATCTAGAATTTCTTTATTGCGTCTTTCATAAGAGCTCTGCAGTGACTCTATTTTCTTTCTTCTGGCCTCAATGTAATAAAACAGTTTAGGCCAGATAGCATAACGAATAATGATTAACATTAATAGAAATGCTATCAGATTCCAAAGTATCAGTAGGTAGTTAGTGCTTCCCATTATTGCCTTTATTTTTGAGCTAATATCATAAAACTAATAACTAATGCATAGAGAATGGCTGCTTCAATAAAAGCAATCGCGATAATCATTGTGGCCCTAATGTTTCCCGATTGTTCAGGTTGTCTGGCAATAGACTCAATTGCTTTACCTGCCACCAGTCCTATTGCTGTTGACCCTCCTATTGATGCTATTGCTATGGAAAATGCTGCTGATGCGTAATGTAAATCCATTTTTTTGCCTCCTTTAATAATTTTTATTTATTTAATCGTTTAGGTGTTAATTTGTTTAGGTTTGGCCCATATATTTAAACAAAGAAACACTCCAACAATTAAACTTTTAATGCCCCTCATACATTGTATCAGTTACATATATCGCTGAAAGATAAGCGAATATGAATGCCTGAATGAATGATACCATTATTTCGAAAAATAACATTATTGTTATTACAACAATGTCTAAGGGTACAACAAATGCTGATTTAAAAATTTCGGTTAAGGAAATTAAGATGACTATAACCATATGACCTGCAAACATGTTTGCGGCTAATCTTACAGATAGAGAGAAGGCCTTAGAAATTATTGAAATTAGCTCTATTGGAAAAAGGAGCAATCTTATTGGCCAGGCGACTCCTGAGGGTGTTAGCCCAACAAAAAATCCTAGGAATCCCTTTTTCCTGATCCCTATCCAAATACTTACGAATATTACCAAGCAAGCCAAAGACCCCGTTATTAAGATATTAGATGTTAATGCATGATTTTGCGGTATAACTCCCAATAGGTTGTGTATTAGGATGTAGAAGAAAAGACATAAGAAAAAAGGCATCCAGTTCTTATAGTCTTTATTCGTTTGGAACAGAACACGCATTTGTGACTCTAAAAATTCATAAATGACTTCAAAGATTGATTGTATTTTATTGGGGATAATTTCAAATTTTGCAGTACCCAGAAGTGCTATGAGGATAACAGGGATAAATAATAATAATACATCACTTGTAACATGAAAAATTTTAGCTAAAACAGCAAGTTCGTGTAATATGAAATTTATCATTAACTGTCTCCAAACAAAACATTATATTACAACTATAGCTCTTAGACGTAAATCAGTAAACGTAGTTTGATTTCATGCTTTTTCGAGAAACAGCTTGTAAGCCTTGTAGGTCATGAATATGTCTAGTTTTGAACAACATTCCATTGGCGAATGCATTGCTAAAACAGGAGTGCCAACATCAACTATTTCCATGCCATAAGCTGCCAGAAATTTGGCAACAGTTCCTCCTCCGCCTTCGTCAACTTTTCCCAATTCACCTGTTTGCCAAACAATATTGTTTTCGTTGAACAGTTTTCTTAATTTAGATATATACTCAGCGTTAGCGTCGGAACTACCCGATTTCCCTCTTGACCCACCGTATTTTTCCATGGATACGCCATATCCTAGTTTTGCAGAGTTTCTAGCCTCAAAGACTTCTTTCCATTCTGGATCATAAGCACCAGTTACGTCTCCGGAGAGGGCAAGGCTATTGAATAAACACTCATCAATTTTTAGTGCACTTGGTTCTTGGCCTGAATTGATAAAGGCTTGTTTAAGTATTTGTCTGATAAAAGCACTTTTTGCGCCGGTGTTACCGTCAGAACCGATTTCTTCTTTGTCTACCAGCCAGACCATCATAGGCTTTTCAGTGTTTTTTGCATCTATAATAGCTTTTAGAGCATTGTAGGAACAAACTCTGTCGTCATGTCCGTAGGCCCCAATCATGGACCTGTCAAATCCAAGTTCTCTGGCTTTCCCTGCAGGCACAATTTCTATTTCAGCAGTAGTAAAGTCTTCTTCTGTGATTCCGTACTTTTCGTTTAGTAAATGAAGTATGTTTAATTTAACGGAGTTTTTCTTTTCCTTATCTTCTTCATTATTTAAAAGAAAAGGCATATTCCCTACTAGCACATTTAATTGTTCGCCAGTAATAGCATCTTTAATTTTTTTATCTTCTTGCACTTTATGGGAAAGATGGGGAAGTAGGTCTGCAATAAAAAATACAGGATCATTATCGTCTTCGCCAATTGAGACATCAATGCGCTTGCCTTCTTTATTGAAGATAACCCCGTGAATTGCCAATGCCCTGGAAACCCATTGATATTTTTTTATGCCACCGTAGTAGTGTGTTTTTAAATAGGCTAGGTCAGTGTCTTCATACAAAGGGTTTGGCTTTAGGTCTAGGCGAGGACAATCAAGGTGTGAAACTAACATATTTACGCCTTTGGTTAAATCATAATTATTAGGTATTCTGACTATTCCCACGTTTTTATCTTTGTGTGTTAGGAAAAAGTTATTAGTTGAGCCTTCAGTAAAGCCATTTTGAGCAAGTAGCTCTGTACAGTAAGCCACAGCTTGTCTTTCTGTTTTATAGTTAGAAAGAAACGTTATGTATTTGTGGCAATATTCATTGATAGCACCTAGGTCTATTGTTTTATTTCCCCAGCCATTAGTTTTTTTGTATTCAAGTTTTTTTGAAATATCATCCATGTTTTTCTCCTTTTTAATGTTGAATAGTTCATTTAATTAAATTGAAATATTTCCAACACTTAGTTTATTATAGCAAAATAAAGCGTTGATAAAACAGCTTATTTAAAGTAATGTTGAATATCGATAGATTATGGCAAAGAAAATAAAAAATAGAATACTTCCAATCATCGTTTCGGCGATTGTTTTTTTGCTTTTTATTTTTTCGGTGAGCGTGCTTATCGATAAATTAAAAGGTATTTCTTTTGCTGATGTAATCGTCAGCCTGAATGCGATTGATAATACGAAGATTTTATTAGCCTTTGTGCTGATGTTTTTTAGCTATACTGTTTTTACTTGTTATGATTTACTTGCTGTTGCTTATCTAGGCTATTCAGTGAAATTTCGCAAAATATTTATGGGATCATTTATTAGCTATGTTATTAGCGAAAATATTGGATTTGCTTTGGTTAGTGGTTCAACTATTAGATATAAATATTATAGCGAGTGGGGCATTTCTCCTATCCACATCGCAAAAGCAATAACTTTTTGTACAATTACTTTTTGGTTGGGCATGTTTACTGTGGCTGGCGTTTTTCTAACTTTGCATCCAATAGTTTTGCCTGATTCATCAATTTTTAGTAACTTGTTGTTGCTGAGAGGGCAATTATTAGGCCCACTAATGTTGGGGATAGTTTTGTTTTATTTTTTTGTTGGCGTTCTTCGAAAAACTCCTTTAAAAATAAGAGGATCGCAGTACATCGTGCCTTCTAATAGATTGGCAATTTTACAGTTATTAGTTGGTATTACTGATTTTATTTTGGGTTCTGCTCTTTTTTATACTTTATTGCCAGGATCAGACGCTTTAGTCTTTTCGCAATTTATAAGTATTTTTATGTTTGTCAAAATTATAGTTATTTTTAGTAATATTCCAGCTGGCTTAGGGGTTTTTGAAACATTAATGCTAATGCTTTTAGCCCCTTATTATGCTGATATTTCTATTTTGGGAACTATCGTGATTTATAGAGTTATTTATTATATTATTCCCTTAGGATTTGCCTTGTTTATTTATGGATATAACGAATTTAAAACTGGGCATCGAAGGATTAAAGCTTTCCAAAGGTTGATGCGTTTTAGGAAAAAAAAGCTTAGTTAGAAATCTAGCTGTCCACCTAAAATTAGTATTCTATTATCTGCAATTTCCTTCATCTGTTCTACGGTTAACTTTAAAAATAGCTGGAAGGTATCAGAAGTTTTTAGATTTGTTATAAGTGAATAAAGAGAGTACTTGTTTGCTAGTTCTGCTTTAGTTGTAAATAGTAGAATGGGCAGTTCGCTTAGCTGGAAGATACTGTTTATTATTAGTGCTGTGTTGCTTTTATGGCTTTTTATAGATAGCTCTGTGGTTTGTTGTTCATTAAAGAAAATGCCGGTTAAGTATAAATTGTTGTCGCTCAAGTCTTCAAATCCAAGTGTTTCATTGGCAAATAGCCCTTGATAAGATAAACCAAGAGAAAACTCAGGAGTTAAGGAATGGAGCAAGCCCAGATCTAGTGCGTAGCAGAAAAAGGCTTTGTCTGTTCCAGCTCCGAAACTACTAGCAAATGGGGATAGGAAAGTAGTTTTGTCTTCTTTTGTCGAAGTAATAATCGAGCTTCGTAGCAGTAAGCCAAGACTGGTTTTATTTTCTATTTGGAAAGCTTTACCATAGAAAAAGCTAAGAATATTGTTTTGATAAAGCTCGGCTTGAGCAGGGCCGATCATTTGAATGTATCTTTGTTTTTTAAAGTAAACGTCAACGCCCATATCTCTTTCGAGAGTTCGTACTCCGAGTATTTGATTTTCCTCTATTCTTCCGTTAGCCCCAGCATTGACCTGGCTAGGGTCGTTTATATAGGAATTGTCTGAATGTTTGGAGTTGTAGTTGAGGATACTGGAATCACTTCTGGCTTCGTAATAAACAGTATTCATTCTATTAACTGGTATTTTGGAAAGTATTGCTGGATTTCTGTAAAGCAAGGAATCTTCCAAGATAGAAATAGTTTTGTTTTTTGAAATTAGTAGTTCATTGTTTTGTTTTTGAATATCATCTTCAATATCAAATAAATCATTATCTGCATTATCTATGGACTTTTCACTATTTATATTGTGAGCTGTAGCTGTTTTTTGTTCATTGTTTTGCTTTATTTTGTTTTTTAGTTTTGTTTTGATAGGATTAATTACTTTGGATTTGATTGTTTGTATGTCTTTGGGGGTTAAGTATTTAACATTCTTTTCTAGTTCTTCGAAAACACTGACTCCTTCTGCGTCTATCGCTTCTGGGGTTGTCATAAAACCATATTGATTTATTTTAGTCTGTTCACCAGCATTGATTGTTATTTCTAAGTTTTGTTGAGTGACCTGCAGAATCCCATCATAAGCAACTATTCTTCCGTGAGGTGCTTCAACAGAGAAAACAGTTCCTTTTACCGAGATGGAAGCAAGAGGCGTTTCTAGAATAAAGCTTCCAGAATTTGGTGCAGAGTTGATGACTTTCACCCATACTTTTCCGGCATTCAATTTAAAAGCGGCCCATTTGTCTATGCCAGGATTTCTTTCTGCAAATGAAAAATTTGAACTTGGTTCGATTCTTAAAACATGATCACCATAAAGCTTGATTTCACAGACGCCTTTTTTGTCCGTTTGTATTGTGTCTAGTGGATAAAATTTAGTGTATAATTCTACTTGTTGCCAGTATTCCGAGTTAGCTCTTTTAACATAAACTAAACCTTGTTTGTAAATTGCTACTCCAGAACACCCAGCTACTTCTATTGTCTCTATTGCTTTGATGTTCGTAGCATCTTGTGCGTTTAAGGGATTAAAAGAGATGGTTTGTATCGAAACTATAAAAAAAAGAATAAAAAACAACCGTTTTGCTAACATATTGTTATTCTATAACAGAAACCGAAAACCATAAAACAATTAAAGGAAATTTGGTATAGTTAAGAATAGAGTTATTTGGTTTTGTTGTAGCCAAAGTCATTTTTGGAAATATTGTCGTTCTTGCGGATAGTGTCATTCCCGCGTAGGCGGGAATCCATTTCATGAGTAACTTTTGGTAGTATAGGTAAATAATAAAAAATTGATCCCCGACTAAATCGGGGATGACAGTGAATTCTTAATTAAATTGGACAAGAAGGATTTGTATGAAAAAAGGCGTTATAAGTGTTGTAATAATTTCCGTAGTAATTTGTTTGTTGTATTTCATCGGTACATTAAAAACATTTGATAACTTTTTCTTTGATAATTATCAGAAAAACATTGATACGGGTAATCCAGTTGAAAAGTTTATTGTAGTTGTAGCGATAGATGATCTTTCACTTAAAAAGTTTGATGTTTGGCCTGTTGCTAGGAGCAAGTATGCAGAACTAGTCAAAATATTAAATAAAGGTGGAGCAAAGGTTATTGCTTTTGATGTAAATTTTGATTCTTATAGTGGCTATGCCTATGAAGATGACTTAGATTTCTCAAAACAACTAGCTAAATCAAAAAATGTAATATTGGCCAGGGATTACTATATGGAAAGAAATCTTCCTGTGCTGAGAGATCCAATAAAAGAGCTAAAAGACAATGCTGTTTTGGCGATGGTTAACCCAGTATTAGACAGAGATTCTTTTATCAGAAGGTATACAATGTTAGCTTATCACCGAGACGAGGCTTTATTGTATTTTGCTTTACAAGCAAGCATGCTTTATAAAAACATTAATAATAGGGAGCTGCGTTTAAATGGGAGCAAGCTACTTTTAGCTGATATTGCAGTACCGTTAGACCATAACGGCAGGATGTTAATAAACTACTTTTCTGGAGACAAAGGTATCAGCGTTGTTCCTTTTGCCCATGTACTAGAGCGAGGTTTTCTAGAGCTTAACCCTGATTATTTCCGTAACAAGCTAGTATTAGTTGGTTCGACTGCCAGCTATTTGCAAGATAGTTTTCCCACGCCGGTGGATATTAATATGCCCGGAGTTATGATCCATGCGAATGCTATTAGAACGATTTTAAATAAAGAATTCATCACTGAGATTCCGTATCTTTATTACTTTTGCGTAGTTTTGTTTTTTGTGGCAATTACTTATCTAATTACAATAGCAAAAGGTTCATTAATAGGGTTTATTTTTTCAGGTTTTTTTATGGGTTTTATTTTAATTTTAGGAAATATTTTATATAAAAACGGGATATATTTAGAGAAAACAGCTTT